>CAYUVQ010000017.1:0-9391 GCA_964448175.1 uncultured Cellvibrionaceae bacterium
AGGTGTAACGCTCAACCATGCCTGGAACTTGTTCGCTCTGGTCCGGATGGACCATGAACACGATTTCGTAATGACGCATTGTAGCTCCTTACGGGTTAAAGTCTCCCGCCCGATGCGGTGAGACAAGGAGAGGCCCGAACAAACCCCAGGCCAGATTAGGGCGCGCCATTCTAGAGAGTTTGCGAAACCGATGCAAGGACAAAAAATAGACAACAAACGAAACGGGGGCGCCGTAGCGCCCCCATCTCCCGCCGCTTTATATCAACGAGGCAACCTTCAACTTTATTGCATCCGCTAGGTTATTCAGGCGATCGCCGCATCCACCTTACGCTGCTTCTCATAAAGGAAACTCAGCACTTGCTGGCGGTAATGATTGTAGGTGGGGTCATCCGCAAGCGTGATGCGATTGCGCGGTCTGGGCAGATCAATCTTCAGGATCTCGCCGATAGTAGCAGAAGGACCATTGGTCATCATGACAATGCGGTCCGACAACAGCACGGCTTCATCCACATCATGCGTAATCATCAAGACGGTGTTTTTCAACTCCGACTGAATCCGCATGACCTCGTCCTGTAGATGGGCGCGGGTCAATGCATCGAGAGCACCGAAAGGCTCATCAAGCAAAAGCACTTTCGGCTCCATCGCCAAGGCGCGCGCGATGCCTACCCGCTGCTTCATTCCGCCGGAAATTTCTGCCGGTCGTTTATCCAGCGCGTGACTCATATTTACCATCTCAAGATTTTTCAAAATCCATTGATGGCGCTCCGCTGCCGATTTGCTGTGTTTGAAAATCTTATTAACCGCAATCGCTACATTCTCGTACACCGTCAACCAAGGCAACAACGAATGGTTTTGGAACACAAGGCTTCGATCAGGGCCGGGGTCATTCACTTCCTTACCATCAAGAATCACCGCACCTGAGCTTGCCCGCAGCAGTCCTGCAACGATATTGAGGACAGTAGATTTTCCACAGCCCGAATGTCCAATAATCGAGATATATTCACCGCGCTCCACTTTTAAATTTATACCCTGCAGCACATGGCTGGTAAAGTCGCCCCGGGTAAAATCCATTGCTACTTGTTCTATTTGCAGATAACTGGCAGCCATACATTAATCCTCTTAAGCAGCACCACCATCAACTGGCGGATGTGCCGCGGGTAACGCGATTACCGATAAACGCCACCATGCGGTCGAGAATAAAACCGACGATGCCGACATAAATTAACGCCAGGATGATGTCGCTGATCAGCGACGAATTCCACGCATCCCAGATAAAAAATCCGATACCTACTCCACCGATCAACATCTCGGCCGCAACAATTGCTAACCACGACAACCCCACACCGATACGTAAGCCGGAAAAAATATAAGGTGCGGCAGAAGGCAACATGACCTGACGAAAATATTCGTGGCCATTCAAGCGAATCACGCGCGCTACGTTGCGATAATCCTCAGGAATATTTCGCACACCAACAGACGTGTTGATGATGATGGGCCAGATAGCGGTGATAAAAATAACAAAGATTGCTGAAGGATGACTGTCCTGGAAGCCCGCAAGCGAAAGAGGCAACCACGCCAGCGGCGGCACTGTGCGCAGCACCTGAAACACCGGATCCAAACCGCGGAGCGCCCACGTCGATTGACCCACCAGTACGCCCAGATTTACACCAACCACCACCGCTAACAGATAACCGTATGCCACACGCTCAAGACTGGCGAGAATCTGCCAGGCCATGCCAACGTCGTTGCCACCATTGTCGTAAAACGGATGAACAATCAACTCCCAGCTTTGCTCCACCATGGCAGAGGCCGATGGCAGGGAAGCTCCAGGGGCGGAACAGGTGATTTCCCAAATCCCCACGAGAATTGTCATCACAACCAGCGGAGGCAAGAAGCGGGACAATAAAAAATCTTTCCATTTTTTTACGGATTTTGATAACGGCTTTTTAACTTCCGTCATTTTGCTTTGATTAATGACTAACGGCTCCGCTGAGGCGCGGTTAATAACAGCTTTGGAATTCATAAATCACCTCCAGTTGACGCTGACATTTCATGATCAACTCATGTATTTAATCGCCAGACTATCGAGATAGGCTTTGGGGTTTTCCGGATCAAACACCTTACCGTCGAAGAACATTTCAACTCCGCGGGATGTCGATGTCGGTATCTCGTTGGCCGGCACTTTCAATGCGGCCGCTGCATCACGCCACAACTCTTCACGATTTACTTTATCGATCAACATTCCGGTGTCAGTGGATGCCGGGAGATAGCCCCAGCGCATATTTTCGATGAGGAACCATAAGTCGTGACTGCGGAACGGGTAAGACGCAAAATCTTTCCAGTAGCGCATCTGGAAAGGACTGCTCTCGACCACCTTGCCATTGCCGTAATCAAACGTACCTTGCATGCGTTTGATGATGTCGTTGTAGGGTGCATTAATCCATTTGCGGTTGGAGCAGATCTTCGCCATCTCCTCCTTGTTTTCTGCGCGCTCACACCACATCTGCGCCTCCATGACAGCCATCAGTAATGCTTTGGTCGCGTTCGGATTTTTATCAACATAATCGGCACGCATCGCAAACGCTTTTTCTGGATGATTGCCCCACAACTCGCTGGTGGTGTTGGCGGTGTAACCAATTTTTTGATTGATTAACTGTTCATTCCATGGCTCACATACGCAAAAGGTGTCCATGCTGCCCACTTTCATATTTGCCACCATTTGCGCAGGAGGAACAACAATCGTGGAAATATCTTTGACAGGATCAATGCCGCCTGCAGCTAGCCAATAACGAATCCATAAATCGTGTGTACCACCAGGAAAGGTCATTGCCGCGTTGATAGCTTTGCCGCTGGCTTTCTTCTTCGCCAGCGCCGCTTTAAATGGTGCGGAGTCAGTACCCAGTTTTAACTCGTTATATTCCTTACCGACGGATATGCATTGCCCCCCCAGGTTCAACCGCGCAAGGATATGCATGGGCGTAGGAATATTATTCGGCGTGACTACACCGGCAGATATGAGATAGGGCATGGGTGACAAAATGTGCGCACCATCGATTCCATTATTCTGTGAACCCAGCACAAGATTATCGCGCGTTGTTCCCCAGGAAGATTGCTTGATGACTTGCACACTGGTCATGCCATACTTCTTAAAAAAACCTTTTTCTTCAGCTACAAATAAAGGGGCGGCATCGGTAAGCGCGATAAAACCCAGTTTTGCAGAAGTTGTTTCCAGTTCACCTCCAGCAGCCCAAGCAAGAGCGCCAAGTCCCCCGGGCAAACCATTCAACACCGCAGCACCACCAATTAAACTCAGACTTTGCTTCAAAAATTTGCGACGCTTGTTCAGGGCATTACCACCAGTCGCTGTCGAAGTTTCTTTATCCATTACGCCCGCCTCTAATGCCAAAATTTAAGCAAAAAAAACGGTGCCACACAAAGTTAATTATCGCGCAAACAATTAACGTATGTGGCACCGTTGCCCGTTGACTCTTGAATACAAGACTCTACATAAACCAGCGCTAGATCATCATCGATTCAGCTGCTTTAATTCGGTCGTTCTGCTGACTTTCAGAATTTTCCGAATCCTTGAATGGAATATTGCAGGATGCATACCAATATTTTAAAAACCTGAAAAACCCAATAAAAACAAACTGTTGAACACTCACAGCATTTTTTATCTTGGTCCTACAAGTGCACCAGCAATGCGCAAAAAGCGTGAAATCTGCACATGTTGCGCGCACTGAAGCTCATAACACGGAAACAGAATGCTGGCGTTTTTCCTGCAGTAATTCCGCTGCACTGAGTATCGCCTCTGCCACGTCAACCATGCGCCGACTCTGATCCATTGCCGATTGGCGCAACAGCTTATAGGCTTGTTCTTCCGTGAGTCCGCGATGCGTCATCAACACGCCTTTTGCGCGCTCAATCTGCTTCCGTTCATGCAAGGCCCGCTTCGCCGCAATTAACTCATCACTCATCAACTGGAGACGCTGAGCCTGAGCTTGCACAAGATCAAAAAGAGAGTGGCTTAGCTGCGGACTTATATCTTTTATGCCGGATCTTTCCGAGTCGGCTGCCGCTGTGAGTCCGCTCATCGAAGAATCCAGCAACATCACCATAGGGATCAGGGTTTCTGCTTTACCGAAAGCGGACAGCAAGTCTCTATGGTTGTGGAGATCTGCACGAGCCTCAACAATCTTATAGGCAGAGAGCTGCACCAATGCTTCAGCCAACTGGTTTTCAATCAGCTTCATTTCATCAATACGCTTTGTAGCCAGTTCAAACCACAACTCGCCAAGTACCGAGGGCACCGGTTGCGCTTCGTTTGCTTTGCGACCGATCTGGCGCAATGCACCGAGCTCTGCGTACAGCTGTGATTCAACAAGATGCGTCCACGCAGCACGCGCTTTGGTTGGTGCAAACTGCGAAAATATGTCGAAGCAGCGCTCCTGTGCCTCAAACAAATAAATCATTCGATGCTGCTCCTCTGCACTGAAAAAGCCTGCAGTAAAACCCATCGCACCGACCGCACGCTCCTGGCCGGATAACTCTTTCCCTTGCATAAAATTAAACATGGCAACCAACAGGCGTGTCAGCTCAGGGTCCGCTGCGGTATCCGCTGCTTCGAATACTATGGCCAATAAACCGGCGATGATGCGACTGAATGCCAGGGTTGCTTCCTGAGGCGATGAATCCAAGACCCGAATACGCTCACGCAATGCCGGAAGTGACTCAAAACCGTGCAGTACCGTCGCGATGCGGCTGAACAGACGAACGCTGCCACTGTGCGGATCAAGACCAGCAAACTGGTGGCGCAACTTCTTTTCGATCCGCGCCGATTCGTTGGTCTGTTGTTGCAGCACCTCATCAAATCGCTGGCCAGCGGAGCCAAGGTAGACATTGGATGCACCGCGCTCGCGCTGAAGGTTGTGGATCAATTCGCTCAATCCTGCAACCAGTTCGCACGTCGTACGCAGTTGCTCCAGCGCTTCGATCTCACAATGTTTTGCGGCTAACAGAAAGTCTTGTGCAGATTTCATGGCACCTCCGAAAGTCCAGTCTCTAGAGGCGAGGCAAAACCTGTTCCAAAAGCAAAAGGAATACTGATTTGATGTCACTCTTAGCCGCTACGAATACCGGCACGGTTAGGGCGTTAGCAGAAGTGTTCGTTGCGGGAGGAGGATAGTCGGATTACGCCTCTGGCTAATCCGACCTACAGGTGGGGAGGGAACCTGGGCGAGATGACGCTGACGATCTCGGCAATATTGCGCGCTAGGTAATCATGGTGAGAGGTTAATTCCAGGTTTTCGCCGAAAACCTGGCCACACTACCTAAACAAACAATGACTGGCGTAATCCTTGGCTTCGCTCATGGTCCATTCGCCATTGGGTTTAGTCTTCATTTTTTTGCACCACTCAGGACTTCCGACTTCCGGAGCGCAGCCGGTAGTCAATCCCAGCAACAAACCCAGCGCGATAATTTTGCTTCGCATAGTCTTCCTTTTACGGTTAACGCGTTAATTGACGTTGCCGCACTGCCTCAAATAAACACACACCGGTCGCTACTGATACGTTCAAACTGCTGACCGTACCCGCCATGGGAATATTCATCAGGTGATCGCAGGTTTCCTGTGTAAGACGCCGCAAGCCATCGCCTTCTGCGCCCATCAGGATACCGATCGGGCCGGTGAGGTTCGATTGATACACGGACTGCTCTGCCTCGCCTGCGGCACCAAACAACCACACACCAGCGTCCTGCAATTTTTTCAGGGTGCGCGCCAAGTTGGTTACCGGAACAAAGGGCAGGACTTCCGCCGCACCACAAGCCACCTTACGAGCAACCGGATTCAATCCGGCGGACTTATCTTTTGGGGCAATAACGGCATGTACACCGGCTGCCTCTGCCGTGCGCATACAGGCTCCCAGGTTGTGGGGGTCAGTTACGCCGTCGAGGATCAGCAGAAAAGCCGGTTCGGAGAGATTTTCCAACATCTGAAATAAAAATGCTTCGTCGTGGTTCTCACCTGGCGTGCAACGCGCGACAACTCCCTGATGGTTTTCCTCATCCACCAGTTCATCCAGCTTGGCGCGGTTGACGTGTTGGATACGGATTTCATTGTTCTGCGCAGCACTGGCAATCTTCTGCAGGCGCTGATCGTTACGTCCCTGTAACAGAAATAATTCCTGCACACGCTGGGGTGCGCTTTTAAGTAAAGCCTGCACTGCGTGCAGGCCGTAAATCAATTCGTTATCTTTCAAAATTAGCCTCTAAACCAACCCATTGTCTTCCAGCGGACCATTTGCTACTCCTCCGCTTCCCGCTCTACGCACAGAATCACTTCCGTTTGAGCCTTACTTCTTCTTCGTAAATTTAGCCAGTGCCTTTTTAATACTAGCTGTCGCGGCCGAAAGTACAGACTTGCTTTTTGTTGGCGCACTCGCTTGAGCCGCAGAAACTGATTCTGTCTTCGCCGCGCGCCGAGCTTTTTGATCTTGACTGCCATCGGTTACTCCACCTGTTAAGTCCGCGCGGTTGCGACGGGATCTGGTCGGCGCAACATCAGCGGATTTAGATTTTGCACTTACTTTGTCTGCCTTGGCTTTGCTTTTACCGGTCTCCGCTTTTTTTGCGCCGGTGTTGGTTTTTGCGGTGCGGGCTTCCTGAACTTTTTTGCCTTTCGATTTTGCCGAGGCGGCCTTACCGCCCTTTGCCTTTTCTACCTTTTTTGTTTTGGTATCTTTGGCGCGGCTGGCGATAACCGATTCAAGCTCGAAATCTATTTTGCGATTGTCGAGGTCCACGCGTACAACGCGCACCACCAGCTCATCGCCCAAACCAAATACCTTACGCGTCCGCTCACCCACCAGGCGATGCTGTGCCGGCTCAAAGCCGTAATAGTCATGGGGTAATGCGGTGACATGGATCAAGCCTTCCACATACAGCTCTTTTAATTCGACAAACAGACCAAACCCCGTCACCGCGCTGACAATACCGGGGAAGACGGAGCCCACCTGGTCGCGCAGGAACTCGCACTTGAGCCAGCTCACCACATCACGGGTTGCCTCATCGGCGCGGCGTTCGGTCATGGAGCAGTGCTCGCCCAAACCTGCCATGTCGCCGGGGGAATAGGGATAACTTATCCGACTCGGCAGCAACTGCGCCCCCGCCATTCGCTTGACCTGCTTTGACGGCAGTTCACTGCGGATGACCGAGCGTATCGCGCGGTGCACAAGCAAATCCGGGTAACGGCGAATTGGCGACGTAAAGTGGGTGTACTCCTCATAACCCAATCCGAAGTGACCCAGGTTGTCGACCTGGTACATGGCCTGACGCAGGCTGCGCAACATGACGGTCTGGATCAGGTTAGTGTCTGAGCGGTTTTGGATTTGTTCCATTAATGCCTGGTAGTCCAGCGATGTGGGAGCATCCCCGCCGGACAACGACAGTCCCAGCTCGCCCAGAAATTCGCGCAGATTATCCAGCTTCTGTTCCGTTGGTCCCTCGTGTACCCGATACAGCCCCGTGAGATTGTGCTTCTGCAGAAATTTGGCCGCGCACACGTTCGCGCAGAGCATGCACTCTTCAATAAGCTTGTGCGCATCGTTGCGACGCACGGGAACAATGCGCTCGATCTTGCGCGCGTCATTAAAGACGATGCGTGTTTCAACGGTCTCAAAATCTATCGCACCCCGCAGGTCCCGCGCTTCCCGCAGGCATTTGTACAGCTCGTGCAAGCGCTGTAACTGCGGCACCACAGCATGGAACTGCTGGCGCAGGGGATGCTGATCGTCACCTTCATGCTCAAGAATTTCACCGACCTGGTTATAGGTCAGGCGCGCATGAGAATGCATAACCCCTTCGTAAAATTGATAACCGGTAATGCGGCCGGTATCGGTAATGGTCATCTCGCAGACCATACACAAACGGTCTACCTGCGGATTAAGCGAACACAAGCCGTTGGACAGCGCCTCCGGCAGCATAGGCACAACAAAGTCGGGAAAATAAACCGAGTTACCGCGCAGACAGGCTTCGCGGTCGAGGGCGCTGTCGACATGGACATAGTGCGACACATCCGCAATCGCCACGTACAACCGCCAACCGCCGTTGAGAGGCTCGCACAGCACGGCATCGTCAAAGTCCCGCGCATCTTCGCCATCAATCGTGACAAACGGCAGATGACGAACGTCAACGCGATGTTGCTTATCCGTTTCAAGAACTTCGGCGGGAATACCCGCCGCCTCGGCTTCAACAGCTGACGGCCAGACGCTGGGAATACCGTGGGTCTGGATGGCCAGCTCGATCTCCATCCCCGGCGCCATATGATTGCCCAGCACGCGCGTCACCCGTCCCACGGGTGGGCGATTCTTATCCGGCTGTTGCGTGATCTCTACCACCACGATTTGCCCTGGCTCGGCATCGCCTGCAGCGCCGGACGGAACCATGATGTCCTGGGTAATACGAACGTTCTCCGGCCGCACAAACTGCACGCCTTCTTCATTATAGAAACGCCCCGCCAGCTGCTTGGTGTTACGTGACAGCACCTCGACGATCGCGCCTTCTTCTTTACCGCGATATTGCTGGCCGGCCATACGCACTAGCACTTCGTCGCCATCGAACACGCGACGCATCTGACGGTTGTGGAGATAAATGTCTTCACCGCCTTCTGCGGGGATAACAAAGCCGTAGCCATCGCGGTGCCCTTGCACACGGCCGCGGATGACATCAATTTTGTCCGGGCGCACATAGGCATCCCGGCGATTGCTGATTATCTGCCCGTCGCGGGCCATGGCGATCAAGCGCCGCCGCAGCGCCTCTACCTCATCCTCACCAGTGAGATTTAACAGATCGCACATTTGAGGGTGGGTGACGGGGTAAGCCGCTTTGTCTAACAGATCAAGAATGAATTCTCGACTGGGAATGGGGTTTTCGTATTTCTCGGCCTCGCGCTGGGCAAAAGGATCGGCCGTGGAGAGTTTGCGTTTTGTCAAAATAAATGTCCTGTAAGTATCCCTGGAGGATGGGTTCAAGCGTTTAGACCTTAAATAAGGCTGCAATATTCACATCGCAACCCTTGGGATCGCCTGATTATAGGGTCAGCGAACCACAAACACACGAAAAGACAAGGAATCCTTACAATTTGGCATAAATAAAAAATGCCAAAAAGACGGTGGGAGGCCGTTGACAAGCCTCCGATGGATATTTATAGTTCGCGGCCTCGGCAATCAGCGCCGAGCACTTCCTGCCCCGGTGGTGAAATTGGTAGACACGCCAGCTTCAGGTGCTGGTGGCCGAAAGGCCGTGGAGGTTCAAGTCCTCTCCTGGGCACCACATTCGAAAGCCTCGATAGCAATATCGGGGCTTTTTTGTTTGGCTTTCCGCTGATTTCCCGTTA
>CAYUVQ010000017.1:9491-41075 GCA_964448175.1 uncultured Cellvibrionaceae bacterium
TAACCCAGAGAACAGGCGCAATGAAATACTTAATTCCACTCCTGTTAATTGTTATTGCTGCAGTCGCAACAGCAAGAGATTGTTCATGGTACGAGCAACACGAATAATGAAACACTCGGGCAGCAACAAGCCCTGTCACTACTGGAAAACCACTCACAACAACCATCCTTCATTCGACAAACTTTCGGAACATCGCCTGCAACGCAGTGACTGCGAGAGAAAATGAAACCCAGAACCCAGCCCCGGCTGACGCGCCCATGGTTCGCAGTGTGAAGTGCATGAAGCCTGGCAATGTCATAGATGATGAGATGAAAGATTGCACAAAAGGAAAAATATCTCCTTATTGGGTGAGCGAGACCAACAGCGAACTGTGTGAGTTTGGGCAAGCTAAATAAAAAAAGAAAACACGAGCTTTAATAAAAGCAGAATGGAGATGGCGTGCCGCTAGCAAATACCAGATTGACCAATAACCGATCACGTAACGAAAAATGTGACACAGATTTTTATTCCTGCTAAAAAGCATTGGCCTAATTTTATAAAAGCTCTACCTCCCGCCTCGCAAAAATTATTCCCAAGTCACTGCGCTGAAGTTGACCTATTGCCTGAATGTTCTATGATCTTTCAACCAGCATCAAATAACTGAAAACTTCATTTCCTGCTGATGACATTTCTTTTTGTAATTTAAAGCGCCAAAACACTTTGGTGAGATGAGTGCCTACACTAACTTTATGAATACCAATCCAAGTCTGTGGAAAAACACATGTCGCCGCTGTCGCATTTTCCCCGATGCGCTGTTTTCTTCAGTGCTTGTGCTTAGTCTTATAGCGTTTCCTTCTCATGCTACTGGCACCATTGCTGATCTTTCTCTTGAGCAGCTGGCGACGTTACGGGTTACATCTGTTTCAAAAAAACCAAAACCGTTGGCGAATGAACCCGCCTCTATTTTTGTTATTACCGAACAGGATGTACGTCGCTCCGGCTCCACCTCTTTACCCGAAGCTCTGCGCCTGGCACCTAATCTGCAGGTTGCTCGTGTGGACGCACGCAACTACGCCATATCGGCACGTGGCTTTAACAACCCTTTTGCTAACAAGTTATTAGTGTTGATAGATGGGCGCAGCGTTTACTCGCCATTATTTTCCGGTGTGTATTGGGACGCGCAGGATGTAGTCCTGGAGGATCTGGACCGCATTGAGGTCATCAGTGGGCCTGGGGGAAGCCTATGGGGTGCGAACGCGATGAACGGTGTGGTGAATATTGTCACGCGCTCAGCAGCTGAAACACAAAGCGAACTGATTTCGATCGGCGGTAGTAATCATGAACAACAAGCAGTGGTACGTCATGGCGGCGAGTTGACGAACGACGGCTTTTACCGGATTTATGCCAAGCACAGCCAGCACGACGATACCAAAACAGCAGAAGGCATATCTACCCGCACAGGGTGGGAAAGAAATCAAGCAGGTTTTCGCGCGGACTGGGAAGGTTATCACGAGCATTTTACGCTGCAGGGCGATGCCTACAGCGGCCGCTTGCATCAGTTTGGTACGCCGGATATAAAAATCAGCGGAGCCAATATCCTCGGCCGAGGCAGCCGCGAGTTTGCACCGGATTCGCGACTGACGGTGCAAGCGTATGTTGATCACACGCAGCGCGATCAGCCCAATGCATTTACACAGCATCTGAACATTGTTGACCTTGAGTTGCAGCATGAATGCCTGATTGGCGAACGGCATATGTTTTTATGGGGCGGCGGCTACCGGTATATGTCGGATAACATCGACAACGACCTGGCTTTTGCATTTTTACCCGATGATCTGAATATGCAGTGGCGCAATGTCTTTGTCCAAGATGAAATTAAACTGACCGCGGACCTTCGGCTGACGCTGGGCAATAAGTGGGAAGACAATCCCTTCACAGGCTGGGAATCGTTGCCTGCTGTCGAGCTGGCCTGGTCACTCGGTCATACCCAGTTGCTGTGGGCCAAGGCTGCCCGTGCCGTACGCACCCCTTCCCGGATTGATCGTGATTTTTACAGTCCCACCAATCCCCCGGTGATTGATGGCGTTCCGCGCTACAACATTGCGGGCGGCCCCAATTTTACCTCTGAGGTAGCCAAGGTTTATGAAGTGGGTTACCGCCAGCAGCCCAGCCCGCGAGTGTCCTGGTCAATCACATCGTTTTACAATGAATATGATAGATTGCGCACGCTTGAACTGAATGATGCGATGACCGGTTTTGTCTTCGAGAATGGCGCGCAAGCGGAAACTTACGGCATCGAGTGGTGGGGCAGCTGGCAACCCACCGATAGCTGGCGTCTACATGGCAGCCTGGTGGCTCAGGAGTTTGACGTATCTCTGAAGCCGGGCGGCACCGACATCTCCAGCACCACCGGCCTTGCTGACGATGACCCACATTTCTACTCATCACTTCGTTCATCCTATGATGTCTCGCCCGTGGTAAAAATTGACTCAACTCTGCGGCACGTGAGCAAACTTAAAGGCTCCGATGTGCCGGCTTATACCGCCCTAGATGTGCGAGTCGCATGGGAAATAACACCGCATGTTGAAGTTTCACTGGTGGGGCAGAATCTGCTTGACAGTTCGCATCCGGAGTTTGGCTCGCGGCCCGGTCGGAGCGAGTACGAACGTGCACTCTATGGCAAATTAATGTGGGATTTGTGAAACCTTAATTATGGTAACGATGTGCGGTAGCCCAACCAGCCTGTCAAAAAGACAGAGGTGGTTAACCTATTTACTTTATCTCGCTGCGTTGATCGCCTGCGGTCCGATCAGCGCAGCTACAGCCATGGACGCTACCTACGCCGCTGAAACTCAGATCAAAGCCGCGATGTTGTTTAAATTTATCGGTTATACCGAATGGCCCTCCACCGCATTTGATAAGCCCCACTCGCCTTATCGTATCTGGTTGCTGAATGCCAACGAGGTAGGCAATGAATTACGTTCGCTTACCCACGAACGCGCCGTTAATGGCCGCCCTGTCAAAGTGTTTAAAACGCGCTTCGTCGATCGGATCAACAATCCTCACATTGTCTTTGTAGGACGCGATGCCGAGCATCATCTGCCACAGCTCGCGCGACTGGCTGAGCAACAGGCATTTCTGATTGTGACGGAAAATGCTCAGGGACTGGTGCCGGGTAGTACGATTAACCTGCGCCTGCTGGAAGACCGGATAGGTTTCGATGTGTCCCTGGCGTGCGCCCGTCGCAACAACCTTAAACTCAGCGCCCGCTTGCTCTCTGTCGCCTCGACTGTAGAACAGGAGGTGCCGCAATGATGCGTATTGCCCGACGTTCTATTTCTAACCGCCTGATGCTGGTCATCATGGCGACGACCCTGACGGCACTGGTGACCTACGCGGTGGTGATGCTTGCTTATGATCTGAATACCTATCGCGACACCGCTATCAAAGACCTGACGACACAGGCCAATATCATTGCCGAAGTCAGTACGCCGGCGCTGGAATTTAATGACCCTGTCACCGGCAAGGAAAACCTGGAACTGCTGCGCACCCGGCCTACGATTTTACGCGCAGCGCTGTACATGGCTGACGGTTCTACCTTCGCGGAGTATTCCAGCGATCGAAATCTCACGATTGAAATGCCGCAGAAACCGCAGACCATCAACCGCCAGATCATTGAAGGCAACCGCATTCATGTGTGGCAGCAGATTAAAAAGAATGACCAGACATTAGGCGCGGTTTATATCCACGCACGTTATGAATTAGGCGCACGACTGTTCGGTTACGCCATTATTCTTTTTGGGGTGCTGGTTGCCAGCCTGGGGCTGGCGCTGCTGGTCGCCACCTGGCTGCGCGGCGCGGTAACCAAACCCATCTTTGCCGTAACCAATGTTGCTCGGCAGGTGATGCAAAGCCGGGATTTTTCACTGCGTGCCCAAAAATACACGGAAGATGAGATCGGCGTTCTGGTAGACGCCTTCAATGACATGCTCAGTGAAGTTGAACGTCGTGCCCGCGCTCTTGAAGCCTCCAATCAATCACTCGAGCATGAGATGGCGGAACGTCAAGCGGCGGAAGATGCATTACGTCTTGCTGATCGACGCAAAGATGAATTTCTCGCAACCCTTGCCCATGAATTGCGCAACCCGCTTGCGCCGCTCATTAACGGCTTGCATATTCTTCGCGCTAAAGATACCAATCCGGCCATTGCCGCCAACGCCCAACTGGTGATGGAGCGACAGCTCAAACAAATGGTGCGCCTGGTCGATGATTTATTAGATGTCTCGCGCATCACCACAGGCAAATTAACCATTACCAAGGCGCGGGTTGATGTGCAATCAGTCATGGGCGACGCCGTGGAAGCCAGTCGCGGTTTTATTGAAAACTGCGGCCATAAACTCAACGTCAACATGCCTGAAGAACCCATTTATATAGATGCCGATCCGATCCGTCTTGCGCAGGTATTTTCCAATCTGCTGAACAATGCCGCCAAATACACCAACCGTGGCGGTTTGATTACGTTCAGCGGGCAGCTGGTGGATGACAAGATCGTGGTAGAGGTTACCGACAACGGTATTGGTCTGGCAGCGGACATGCTCGAAAATATTTTTCATATGTTTACGCAAGTTGACCAGACGCTTGAACGCACCCAGGCCGGGCTAGGTGTCGGCTTGGCCCTGGCAAAACGTCTCGTTGAACTGCACGATGGCCAACTCGTTGCGCACAGCGGCGGCCCTGGGCTGGGCAGTAGTTTTAAAGTGTATTTGACCCGCGCCCTGCGCCCCTCTGCCAGCGAGAGCAAAGCGTCCACCTCTGTTGCCACACCGCCTCCGCCACGCAGAATCTTGTTGGTCGATGACAATGTGGATTACGTTGCGACCATGGCGACACTGTTAAGCGCGATGGGGCACGACGTACGCACCGCCCATGAAGGGTCCACAGCACAACATATTGCCCGAAATTTCATGCCGGAATTTGCCTTTTTGGATATCGGTATGCCGGGCCTGAATGGTTATGACCTTGCGCGCCTGTTGCGGCAGTTCCCTGAAACGCGCCACTGCGTGCTGGTGGCGGTCACTGGCTGGGGGCAGGATAAAGATCGGGATTTATCACGCAATGCCGGCTTTAATCACCATTTGGTTAAGCCGGTAGAGTTAGCGCAGATTCTGGAGATTATTGAACAGGGAACATCAATAGTGACCGAAGCCATGCAGCGCCGCGTCAATTAAAAATCTCGTCTGTCCAATGCTGTTTCTGCCGCCTTTGCAACGGCGCTGAATCTTTTACTGAAGAAAAATATTTTTTTATTTCATGTGGGCGCTCAATGCACCACCATAATCTGTTGTGCAATGGTTGTTTTTCTATGCTAATGCGCACATTCCTTGTGCGCTTGCACTTCGCTGGCCCACGGAATTGCCGCACAAAATAAATCATGCGTCACTTAAGTGTTAGCTTACGCACGGAAGCAAATTGATCCGAAGCTGTAGCTTACACACGGCTGTAAGACAAAAGGCTCACACTAACTTCAAACCTGTGCTGTTACATCAATTAAATGACCGCGGAATAACACAGAGTGGTAACTCTTTCACGTTAGTATTCCGGTCAATGGTGTAAAACAGCGCTCCTTTTCTCAAGCATTCCCGAAGCGGCCTTTCTTTTGCATAGGCATCACTACGCAAACTTCGCCGGTGTACGGGGAAAGGCCATTAACGCCACAAAGGAAAACCCATGAAGGAATTTTTTCAAACTGTTGTATGGGGCGTCCTGGTTTGTCTGGCAGTAGCCAACGCCCAAGCGCAAAGCCGTTATTTAATGGGACCAGGCGATGAAATTCGCCTGACTGTTTATAACCAGCCCGACCTGACCACTGAAGGACAGATCAGTGGTGATGGCACTATGGAAATTCCTTTGCTGGGCAGTGTACAACTCGCTGGCCGCAGCAGTGCCGATGCAGCAAGAATGATCGCGGAGCATTATGTACGCGGCGATTTTCTGCAGGATGCTCACGTCAACATCCTCATTACCAAGTACCGCAGTCAATCGATTGCAATTCTGGGGAAAGTTAACAACCCCGGGAAGCTGATTCTCGAAGGCCCCACCACGTTAACAGATGCATTGGCCTATGCAGGTGGTGTGGCGGAAACCGGCAGTGAGCGATTGATCCTGATCCGTACCGACAACAACGGCAGACAGGAGCGCTACGAATACGATCTGCAACAACTGTTGAATCATGATGCAGAAGATCAACCCGTGGTGTGGATGAAAAATGGCGACACTATTTATGTTCCCGTCGCTGGCAGATTTTATCTGAGCGGCGAAGTGCGTTCGCCGGGGATGTATCCACTGGATCGGAAATTAAATGTAATGCAGGCTCTTGGTGTCGGCGGCGGACCTACTGCCCGCGCTAACACCAAAGCCGTCAAGCTATATCGTCGTCAGCCCAATGGTTCCACCAAAGAGCTGCGCGCCAATCCGGAGGAACCAGTGATGGACGGCGATGTGTTGGTCATTCAGGAAAGTCTTTTTTAGGGAGTTAGCAGTATGAATCTGGCGGCACTTTTACGTATCCTGCTCGCGCGATGGTTGACCATCGCCGGTATCACTCTGGTCGCTGTAGTGGTTGCGGGTTTAGTTACTTTCCAAACCCCCAAGTCCTACACCGCCGCCACGGAATTGATCATTGATGGCAAAGGTCAGGACCCCATCAGTGGTGAATCCCTGCCGGCGCGGATGCTGTCCGGCTACATCGCCACTCAGGCCGATATCATCCGCAGCCGTAACGTCGCTAACAAAGTTATTGATCAGCTCAATCTGCCCGAAGAGCCTGCACTGCAGCCGGAATTTCGTGCGGTCAGCACTCAGCCACTGCCATCCCGCATCTGGCTGCTCAACTATCTTAAGAACGGACTGTCTGTTACCCCTCAACGCGACAGCAGCGTGTTGACCATTGCGTTCAAGGCCCGCAACCCGGAACTGGCGGCCCGTATCGCCGATGCTTTTGCTCAAGCCTACATCCAGACAAACCTTGAGTTGCGGATCGAGCCGGCCAAGCAAATTACCCAGTGGTATGACCTGCAACTGGAAAACCTGCGGGAAAATCTGATGGATCGTCAGAACGCTTTGGCCGCCTACCAGGAAGAGCACAACATTATCGCCAGCAGCGATCGCCTTGATCTTGAAAGCGCCAAACTTGCGGAACTGTCGTCCATGCTGCTGGCCGTTCAGGGGCAGCGGCTCGATGAACAGAGCCGGAGCAAGCAGTTGGATGGCAGCAAACCCGGTGCGCTGCCGGAACACGTATTGACCAATCCTCAGGTGCAGAAGATTTCGGATGAACTGTCACAGGCGCAGGCACGTCAGGCCGAAGTCGGCGCGCAAGTGGGCAGTAACCACCCCATGTATCGGCAGGCCCAGCGCGAAGTAGAAGCTTTACAGACCCAACTACAGCGTACGCTGGCACTGGTAGGCGGCAGTTTGCGATCATCGGTAGAGCTGTCGCAAAGCCGTGAAGAACAACTGAAAGCTGAAGTAGCAGCGCAGAAAGAACATGTATTGCAGCTGAACCGCAATCGCAATCAGCTCACCCTGCTGCGGCAGGAAGTTGATAACGCTCAGGCGGCCTATGACGCTGCGTTAGCCCGCGCCTCCCAGACTAAACTGGAGAGCCGCATCGCACTCACGGACGTGGCCATCCTCAATACCGCCGCGGTCCCTACCAAACCAACTGAGCCTAAACCAGCACTCAACCTGCTCATCGCCACTGTGCTTGGCTTGTTGCTGGGCACGGCTATTGCCTTGTGCTGGGAATGGATTGACCGCCGGGTTCGCAGCGGCGACGAACTGGAAGCCAGCCTCGGGATTCCCGTGCTGGCGTATATACCCATCGAGCGGAATTGGCCTAAAAGGGAGATCAAGTGATGAATAACCTTGCACACGCTACCGCGGACGATATTCAAGTCCCGAGCGCTCGCGTCAAAATGGGTCATATGCTGGTAGATAACGGCAAGATCACGGCCGCTGACCTCAAGGCCATTATCGCCCTGCAAAACGAGCGGGGCATTCGTTTTGGTGAAGCTGCGCTGCTGCTGGGGCTGGTCAGCCCGGCTGATGTCCGCTCGGTTCTGGCGCGGCAGTTCGCCTACACCTCTGTCCCTGATGCGGCGACCCGCCTCGCACCGGCCCTCACCGCTGTATTCAAGCCAGAAAGCGGCGAGGTCGAAGCCTTACGCAGCCTGCGCAGTGAGCTGATGCTGCGCTACTTTAATACTGCACCTCATCTGAGCCTCGCCGTGGTGGGCGCAGAAGACGCCGAGACGATTGCGCGTACCACGGCCAATCTGGCCATTGTGTTTTGCCAGATGGGCCTGCGAACCCTGCTGATTGACAGCAATCTACGGGAACCACAACTGCATAATCTATTTGGTATCGACAACCGGCAGCCGGGCCTGTCCGACCTGATCGCGGACCGGGCGCGCATTCAGCCGCTTCCGGTAGCAACGCTGCAATCCCTCTGGCTGCTGCCCGCCGGCACCCAGGCACCCAATCCTCAGGAGCTGCTTTCAGGCCGAAATTACCGCGATTATGTGGGCGAGCTGGCCAATCGCTTTGATGTCACGCTGATCAGCACACCACCCATGGCACGTAACCGTGACGCGCAGCTGGTGGCTGCCCACGCCGGAGCGGCCTTGCTGGTCGCGCAACAACACAGCTCGCGGATGAAAGATCTCGAATCTCTCTGCGCCAGTCTGTGGGGCGTTGGGGTTCGTGTTGTCGGTGCAGCGCTGCGGCAATAGTGCCGTTACGCGGAGATATCACCATGGCATATGCACGGTATCACTCACCATCCGGGCTGCTGGCACGGCCACTGCCCCGCGATGCGGCACCGCCTGCGCACGCTTCCTCCGAAGCCGTGTTTGAGCAGCGCCTGGTGCTGGGCATCATGGTGGCTGCCGTGACTTACCAGGCGCTGTTGTGCCTTATCAACACCCAGATCTTTTCCGTATCCCGCGCTTTGGTTGGCGTAGCCGAGGCCATGATTCTCGCCGCCTGCTTACCCCTCCTGATGCGCCGCCTGTTGCCGGGGGTCATCATCATCCTGACCTTGATGGGTGCCCTGCTGTGCCTGCTCACCCTGATCAGCGGCGAGATTGAAATCAAAGCGTTCCGCGACCTGCTGATTCCTCTGGCGTTTTTCTGGCTCGGGTGCAATATCGGTCGCCCGGACCTGGCTGACCGCGCCTTAACTTATGCTTTCAGCGTCGTCCTGCTCATGGGGCTCTTTGAGTTCTTCCTGCTGGACCTTTACACCGAGTTTTTCAACATCTTCGGTTACTACGTCAACATCGGGAACCTGCAGGTAATTACTGAGTACGTGCGGGACAGTAAGCTGCAGATGAACGGCATTCGTCCTGAAGGTATCGGCCGCACGTTGTTTCCCGGGCTGCTGGGCAGTCACCGAGTCTCATCGGTATTCCTGGAGCCGGTATCGCTCGGTAACTTTGCCTCAATTACGGCTGCCTGGGGATTGAGTCGGGATAAGGCCGAATGGCGCAAAGGTTTCTTTTTTGTGGTTGCCGCTTTCATCCTGATCGTGCTGGCCGACTCCCGCTTCGCCATGATGTCCGTATCGTTGATGGTCGTTATGCGGTTGGTGCTTAGCGGCGGCGGCCTGTATCTTGCCATCCTCGCGCCCTTCGGTGCTATTGCGCTGGTGCTGCTCACGGGCACCCTGATTACCGAGCGCATCGGTGACACCTTTCTTGGCCGTCTGGCCATCAGCGGCTGGGCGCTGGCGGAGTTTGATGTGGCCACGCTGCTGGGCGCCGGGCCGGGTGAAAATTTTGCCGATATGGGCTACGCCTACGTGATCTCCACGTTCAGCCTGCCTCTGTGCCTCCTGCTGTGGTTCAGCCTCTGGTTGCTCAAGATCCCGGACGAGCGCGGCCGGCGTTTTCGTGCCTTCGTTTCCGTGTATATCGCATTGATTCTGTGCGTCAGCGGAACCTCTTTATTTGCTTTCAAGACCGCTGCCATGCTCTGGTTCCTGGTGGGCTGCACCCTGCGTAACCCTGCCCCGGAAAGCCCCTCATCACAACCGTTGATCGAACGTGTCAGCAAGCTTCGTGAAACCTGGAGCCAAACCCCTAGCCAGCAAGCCACCCGGAGGAAGGATGTCTATTAACGTCACCCATATTGTTCGCCAGTATTTGCCGTCTGTTGGCGGTATGGAAGAAGTGGTGCGTAACATCGCCATGCATCAGGCACGTAAGGGGCAACAAAATACCCGCATCATCACGCTGGACCGGCTGTTCCGCAATACCAGCGAGCGACTGCCGAAGCAGGAGGAAATTGGCGGAGTGGAAGTGGTACGCCTGCCCTATTACGGTTCCAGCCGTTACCCGCTGTGCCCGAGTATCCTCGGTCAACTGGGTTCTACGGATGTGGTGCACGTTCACGGGGTGGATTTTTTCTATGACTTCCTCGCCGTCACCAAGTGGTGGCATCGCCGGCCGCTGGTGCTATCGACCCATGGTGGATTCTTCCATACCAGCTTTGCCTCGCGGATGAAGCAGGCTTATTTCGAAACAGTAACGCGCCTTTCCGCCAAGGCTTACAACCAGGTGGTGGCGACCAGCGCCAACGACGGTCAGCTCTTCAGCAGGATCATGAGCGAACCGAAGTTGAAGGTCATCGAGAATGGCGTTGATGTGGATAAATACCGCGACCAGGCTTCCCTGACCCTGCAACCGACGTTGATGTATTTCGGGCGCTGGTCTTCAAATAAAGGGCTACTCGAGTCGCTGCAATTGATCGCGCGCCTTAAAGAGCGTGATCCGCAATGGCGCTTGATCATTGCCGGCCGGGAGTATGACCACACGCTCGCTGAGTTGCAGGCGCGGGTGGCCGAACTGGGCCTCGGGGATCATGTGCAGCTGGTGGCCAATCCCAGCGATGACCAGATTCGTCATCTGCTGTCTCAGGCCAGCTATTTTTTATGTTTATCGCGTCACGAAGGTTTTGGAATCGCACCCATCGAAGGAATGAGCGCAGGCCTTACACCGTTACTCAGCGACATACCTCCTTTTCAGCGCTTGGCTAAACGTTCCGGCTTGGGCTTCACTATCAGTACCAACGCCCCGTTGGATGCCGCCATAGACAGTCTCCTGCAGCTTCATGCGGAGGGACAGGATGCCTATCTTGCGCGGCGGCGGATTGCCATGTCCTTCTCCCGGCAATACGCATGGCCCAGAGTAGCTGATCGCTACCTGGAGTTGTACGACAAGTTAGGAGGTCGACCCCTATGAAATCTTTTATACGTTCCGTTATTTACCTGCCGTTAGTGATGCTGCTCACGGCATCTGTCGCCCATGCCAATAGTTGCCTCAGTTCACCGCGCCTCACCGGCGTTAATATCGCCGGTGCCGAGTTCAATTCAAAACGACTCCCCGGTGTGATCTTCAAGGACTACACCTACCCCAAGGATTCCGAGCTGGCCTATATCGCGGCCCAAGGCGCCAATGTGATTCGCCTGCCATTTCGTTGGGAGCGACTGCAGCCGGAAGCCAACAAGCCGCTCAATAATGACGAGCTAAATCGCCTGAAAAATACGGTTAAAAAAGCCAGCGCCCAGGGCCTGTGTGTCATCCTCGACGTGCATAACTATGCGGAATATTACGGTGAATCCTTTGAAGACAAGCCCGAGTTGGAAAACGCCTTTGTAGATCTCTGGCGGCGCATGGCCAAGGAATTTACCGATCCCACCCAAACCATCTTCGGCCTCATGAATGAACCGGCGCATATGCCCGTACACCGCTGGGCAGCCCTCGCCAAGCGCACGGTGAAGATGCTGCGGGACGAGAACTCCAAAAACCGCATCTTTGTCGGAGGCGGCAGCTGGAGCGGATTGCATGACTGGTTTAAGCCCAAGGGTGAGACATCCAACGCGGCGGAATTTGCCAATCTGAGAGATCCTCTTAATCGCACCACTATCGAGGTGCACCAATACGCAGACGAGTGGTACTCCGGAACCAAAACAGATTGCCACCCACCGGAGCATTTTGATCCCCGATTCGAGCGCATCGCCGTGTGGGCAGAGGAACATAACCAGCAACTGTTCCTGGGTGAGTTCGGTGTGGCCGCCACCGAAGAATGTTTGAAAGTGTTAGAGCGTTTTCTATCACTGATGAAAGGGCCGGTCTGGAAAGGCTGGGCTTACTGGGCCGCAGGCGGCTGGTGGGGTGATTATCCCTTTGCCTTAAATACCAACGCCGCCACGCCGTCTGTGCAGTGGAAATACCTGAAAGATCATTTTTACATTGCGAACCCGCCGAATCCACCCGAGCCGGTGAAATAACTTTGTTGCACGCATTGGGAGCATGTCTATGAATTCTCACGCCGCTGTCATGGAACAAACGTCCACCGGGACGGACAACTTCCTTGTGTTGTCAGCGCACGATTACCGGTCTCCGCGCAAAGCCAGCATTCACTTCATTACGAATGAGCTGGCCAAGCGCGGACCGACACGGTTCTTTTCACTACGCTACAGCATGCTGTCCCGCTACACCTCGGACCCGCGTTTGTCATTGGATGATCAGGCCAACCGCATCGAGACGTTAAACGGTGTGGAATGTTACCTCTGGAAGACGATGATCCACCCGTTCAATACCCGCCGCTCCTGGTTGCGTCCAGCGGAGAGCATCATGTATCGCTGGTACAGCCAGGGGCGCAATAATGTGTTGCGTCAGTGGATCAGAGAAGCCACCGTCATCCTGATGGAAAGTGGCGTTGCGCCGGTATTTTTTGACTTGATCAAAGAACTGAATCCTTCAGCGAAGATTTTGTATCGCGCCTCGGACTCACTCGAAGCCATTAATGTCGCCGAGTATGTTAATCAGGCGTTCGAGCGCATTGCTGGCGGTATTAATACCATCGCCCTGCCTTCCAAGGCACTGGCCGAGAGCATTCCCAGTCGTCATAACCTGATCTTTGTGCCGCACGGCATTGATCATTCCGTTTTGGAGAAAGCTGATCCATCGCCTTATCCGGCCGAAGGTATTCATGCGGTCTCCGTTGGCTCAATGCTGTTTGATCCCACTTTTTTCATTCTCGCTTCCAAACGTTTTCCGCACATTCAGTTTCACGTTATCGGATCGGGTCATCCACGCCACCCGGAATATGGCGATAACGTTACGGTTTACGGCGAAATGCCATTTGCCGACACACTGCGTTATATCAAACATGCACGTCTCGGCATTGCGCCTTATTCGAGCACTAACCTGCCGGCCTACCTGCGCGATACCTCGTTGAAATTAATTCAGTACGAATTTTTTAAATTACCGGCCATCTGCCCCCATTTTATTGCGGCGGATTATCCGACCCGGTTCGGTTACACAATCGGTGACGGCAACTCGATTGCAGAAGCCATCAATCGTGCGTTGAATCCCGCTCAGTCGCTGACCTCGCGCCACGTTTTGAGTTGGGCTGAGGTTACGGAACGCATGCTTACGCCGCACCACTTTCGTGATACGGAGATGACTGCATGAACATGTCAGTAGATCCTTCACCGGATGTCCTTCACCTGGGTGGTTTTCCGCTGCTGCGCACCACCGCCACCGATCTTGCGCGGCAGTTACAGCGCGCGCTGGAAACCGGCGAAATGCATACCTTGTTTTTTGCCAACACCAACTTCATCGTCAAATGCCAACCGATGAAAGCTGCGATGAACGAGCCACGCACACTGATCGTCAATGACGGTATCGGTGTGGACATTGCAACCTGGCTGGTGCATCGCCGCAAATTTCCGCAGAATTTGAACGGCACCGACTTTACTCCGCAGTATCTGCACAGCGTGCGCGGCAAAGCCCGCGTGTTTTTATTCGGCGGAAAACCCGGTATCGCTCAACGCGCCGCTGAAACACTGAGAAATGATTTTGATGTGGATGTGGTGGGCACTTGCGATGGTTATGCACAGGGCCGCGATCCCGAACAGGTCATCACCGCAATCAATACTGCGCAAGCCAATATTGTTCTCGTGGCCATGGGCAATCCCATGCAGGAACAATGGATCATCGATAATCGTCACCACACAACAGCTACGGTGTTTATCGGTGTCGGTGCACTGTTGGATTTTCTTGCCGGTGATAAACCTCGCGCACCGCGTCTTGTACAACGCCTGCGACTCGAATGGTTGTACCGCCTGTGCCTGGAACCTGCGCGCCTGATACGCCGCTACACCATCGACATCGCCGTGTTCCTGGTGCTGTGCCTGCGCGCTGGCAAACAACAACCTGCCCGCGTACCGCTACAGGACTGAACATGAAAACCTCATCAAACAGTGATGCACTCTATGTCAGTGAGCATGACAACGTGAACGAAGCCAAACGCGCTATGCGCATACTTGCCTCGCCGGCGTTTTCTAATGAAAAGGTAAATCCATACAACGCCCTGCTCTATCGCGAGATGCAGAAACTCGGGGTACCGGTTGAAGAGTATTCGCACAAAAAAGCGTTGTTCGGGCGCTACGATATCGTTCACTTTCACTGGCCCGATGGCTATATGAATGAGCGCGGCTTTGTGAAAGCCTGGCAGCGCATCATCCTGTTTGTGATGATTATGTGTGTCCTCAGGATTAAAGGCACCAAAGTCGTATGGACCGCGCACAACGTCGCACCCCACGATGCGTTTCGCCCGCGTTTGTCCCAGCGTTTTATGAATTGGTTTATTCAACGCTGCGACGGCTTTATTTTTATGAGTGAAGACAGTAAGAACGCGTTCTTCAAACAGTATGCTGCGCCCGGCAAATTTGAATACGCTATCATTCCACACGGCCACTATCGCAACTCTTATCCCGTCGCTATTGATCAACAGCAGGCTAAAGCAGCACTGGGATTACTTCCGGATAAAAAAGTACTGTTGTTTTTTGGGATGATCAAACCCTACAAAAACGTTGATAATCTTATCCGGATTTTTAATCAGGCACATCTCGCCGGGTATACGCTGGTTGTGGCGGGCAGCCCGGAAACCCCTGCGCTCGCCAGTGATATTCGTCATCTGGCGCAAGACAATCCCGATGTTCATCTGTTTTTACGGTTTATCCCTGACAACGAATTGCATACCTACCTCAGCGCTGCGGATATCGTCATCCTGCCTTACCGGGCAATCTTTAATTCAGGTGCGCTGCTGCTGGCGTTATCATTTGATAAACCGGTTATAGCACCACATATCGGTGCTATGGTTGTGTTGCAAAACCAGCTTGGCGAAGAATGGATACACAGTTACCGGGATGACATCGAAGTGGAAACACTGCAACGGGCGATAGAGCAATTGGAAAAAGCCGAACGCCCTGCGCTCTGTCCGTTGGATGAATACGACTGGGATCATCTTGCGCAAGCCACAATAAAACTGTATCAGCGGTTATAACTGATCACAGTCTTTTTGTTTTCCCATTTTCGATTTTCGATTGATAAGACCTACATGAACTTAAAACAACGTTTGGGCCGCAGCACAATGTGGATGAGCGCAGCGGCCAGTGGCAACAGCGTCATCAGCTTTCTGATCTTCATTGTTCTCTCACGCATTCTTTCACCCGATGAAATAGGCCTGGTGGCCTTCGCGCTTATTGTCGTGGAGGCTGGGAAAATCATTGTCAACGCCGGCTTCCCCCAGGCCATTGTGCAGCGGCAGTTATGGGACAACATTTACGCGTCCACCTGCTTTTATCTCAACATGGCTTTTGCGCTGCTGATCAGCGGCCTGGTATTTTTTATCGGAGTTCCGCTGGTCGAGTTGTACTACGAACCGGATGCCGGACCGATTTTAAAAGTCTTATCCCTAATCTTTTTTATCGAAGGGGCCAAAGCCGTTCACGAAGGAAAATTAAAGCGGGAGTTTGCATTTCAGGTTATTGCGCTGCGCACCGTGGCCGCGGGTTTATTATCGGGCATTGTTGGTATCTATCTCGCCATCAAGGGCTTTGGTGTGTGGGCACTGGTGTGGCAACAACTGGTTAACCACACTGTTATTACGTTATTCACACTTACCGCGTCGCGCTGGATTCCGCATCTGGCCTTTTCCCGGGAGGACTGCAAACAATTATTAAAGTTTTCTTCGCCGCTGATGGCAGCCCAGTTGATCGGCAACATCAGTTCAAAAATCTTTGACGTGTTGATCGGTGTAATGGTCGGACCTGCCGCACTCGGCTTCTTCCGCGTTGGTGGACGTGCACTGTTTATCCTGCAGGAAATTGTGCTCAAACCTTTTGAGCAAACCGTGTTATCCGCATTGTCACGTCTTCCTGCACGGGACCAGCAAGCGGCAGGCACCTTGCGGGTCATCAAGATCAGCGCTTACCTGACCTTCCCCATTTTTTTTGGCGCAGCGGCGATCGGCCCGGAATTTATTGTTTTTGCGTTTGGTGAAAAGTGGGCTATCAGCGGCGAGATCATGACGATCCTCGCATTGGGTACAGCGCCCCTGGTCATCGGCTATCAGATCAACGCCGCGCTCACTGCCAGCGGGAATTCACGCATGGTGATGGGCCTGGCCAGTATCGTCTTTGTCATTAACTGCGGGCTGGGGTTAGTCTCCGTTTCTTATGGTTTGATCGCCGCCGCCTATGGCTTTTCGATTCGCAGTTACCTGACGATATTTTTTAATATGTATTTCTTCCGCAAGGTATTCGGCGTGAGTATCCTTACAGTGCTCAAATCTGTTGCTGCATCTTTTATTGCGTCGCTGTTGATGCTGATCAGCGTCATAGGGCTCAAGCTCACGCCGATCAGCGAGCTGCCGGTAGCCTTGAGTATGATCACCCTCGCCGCTATCGGGGGTTTAATCTATGTGGTATTGATGGTCACCGTGTTCCGCGCAGAGACGCGAAACTTCTTTGGCGAGAGCATTGATATGGTGCCCGGAAAATTTCGGCCGGCAGCCGTCAAAATACAACGGCTGCTGCGTTTTTAACGGGCATAGTGAAAGTTACGAGAAGTTCGTGCGGGCAAGATTCAACACGGCCGGCAAGTGCTGCTGAATCTGCTGCTGAAATAGTTCTTTATCCGTTAAAACATGCAGAAATTTCTCTGCTACTCGGAGCGGGTCTGCAGATAATTCTTTAGGTGTGGATAACAAGCCGGACTGTTCAAGTTTAAAAAACTGCAGAAGCCCTTCAAATTTATCCTGATAGGCAAAATTAAACGAAGCCGTGCCGCCACTTAAACCCAAAATGGCTGTATGCATCCGACCAGTCGCCAACATATCCAACAACGGCATCACCGCTCGCACAACCCCTGGACTGATCGGCGGTAACATAAAAATGCGCTCGCGCTCTGCGGGCGACAGATCTGCTGTGGCATTTTCAAGCAATAACTGATCAGGACGTTTTGAACGGGTGTCGTGGGGAATCAATACAACCGATATGGATTCTCGCAAAAGACGCTTGATAAAAACCTTCAGGGCAGCAGGGAAAGCGGCATCTTGTTCGGCGTGTAGATAATTGGCATTTACCCCAATCACTTGATCACCATTTTTTTTGCGCGCTTCTATCCAGTCACCAGCCTGTTGTACCACCGGGTGCTGCGAACGCGGTGACAACAAAAAAGCCAGATCTGCTACCTGACGAATGGGGCGATCGAGTGCTGTTTCCAGACGCATTTTGGATACCGGATCACGGGCGCAGATGACGACCGAAGCGGGCAATTCACGGAGCGAGTCACGGGTGGTTTTTTCTGGATGGGTATTGTAACTCGCGCCCAATACTTTAGCTTTCCGGCCCATGCGTGCGGCCTCGGCCACCAGTGATATCCGCGCCCTTACGGAGTGGGGGTTGTAAGCACCATCAATAACATCCGCACCGATAAAGTAACAGGATTCGTAATTTTGCAATTTGGAAATCAACAGGGCTTGCTGGATACGCGAGTGCCGATAAAAGAACCGCTCAGCAGGAATGCGTCGATCAACTTTTTCATCCAGGGGCCAGGTTTTTCCATAAAGCAGATCGACTTTGGTCATACCAGCTTCACGCAAAAAGGCAGACGATGCCGAGATCATCGCTGCATCACCGAGGCTTCCAGGAATCGCTGGCGGAATAATTAAGGCCCGACGTTCCGTCGTTTCCGCCGACCGCCAGTTGGCCAAGGTGCGTCCGATAGTCGCTGATAATGCCCCCATGTCTATTCTCCCTATTTATGTTTTTTCATTAAGTGACGTTACTGCCCGCCAGGGTTACGGATGAATCAATTCCACAACTCCAGAGGAAAGGCATACATCAACGCCGTGTGATCGTAACGGATAGCCGGAGCACCGCCCATCTCCATACCTTCCTCAATGGAGTTCGCGAATTGAAATTCAGCTTCAGTCCGGCCACTGCCGAGGTAATAATCTTTGTATTTAAATAGATCCTCAGTCTGTGATAACCGCACATAGCGTGCCGGGATACCAAAGGCTTCTGCAATAATCAACCCGTGGAGCGAACTCGCCAAAACAAGTTTCGCTCTCAGGATTTTTTTGATTACAAGATTCCAGCCCCACAACGGTGATATTAATTTAGGGTGGCTGTTGACCAGCTTCAAATCGTGCAGATTGGGCACAACAACGTAATCTTCTTCCGCCGTGGCAGTGAATCGGTTTTTAAAAATATACGGCAGCAAAAGCGCTGGGTCGCCATAAACATCCGGCACCACAATGCCCCGCGTACGCAGGAATTCGGCGGTGAGAGGACCACGAACAGCATGCACTTTTAAATCTTTAGCGGTAAATTCTTTTTCCGGAATTTTCCCATTCCAGCCCGAGCCCCATACATTATCGCCCGTTTGGGCAAAGTGCAGGATTGATCCTATAGCCAACAGACGGGCCGGGTCCTGCACCTGATCATCAAGACTTAAGCCGTGAAACGCGAGCATCTGACGCGTCACGATATCCGACAAGCGATCACCAAAATTGATACTGCCGTCATTCGGTGACCAATGAAATAAGTCAACGTGAGGATAGGGTAGGCGTCCGGTGAGAGATAAATCGGGGTGAGTAAAATTTTTAGCCAGCGCTGACAACTTTGCTAACACGTTTGCGGCTCCTTGGAGAATCTCGGCATGGCCGTCTGCCATGCCGTTGTAATACATTCGACATCATCAACAAATGTCAATTAATAGCGGAACGATAGGCCCAATACGGCTTGAGATGAGGTGTAAGTGCGATACCTCAAAGGGGAATCCCGATCAACCCAGCGTGTATCAAGACGAATTGAAAACTGCTCGGAGAATTTGTAGACCACCTGCAGCGGAGAAATGTTGTAAACCTTTTCGTCCCGGTCCGGCCCTGGACTGTCATCTTGATATTTTTGCTGAACATAATTCACATCGGCGCCCAGACTGATCTTGGGAGTCCACTGCCATTGCACGCCGGAAAATATGGTGTGTGTGCCCGCAGGAGAATCCGAGGTTTCACCCACCGCCGGTTCGCGATAGGAATAGCCACCATTGAATTCGGTTTTTTCTGTGGCAGCCCAAGTGGCTTCAAGGATTGCAAGCACACCTGTGCCATCGTTCACGACACCATCGCGATTGAAGTAAGCCACGGTCGCCGTGAGGTCCGTCTTAGCGGAGCTCTGCCAGGTTGTCTCCAGCTCCACCTGCTGATACTTAAAATCCAGATCCTCATAAGGCTCGAGCAATTCTGGATCGACGGGAAATGCGGGATCATCAATGGGGAAGCTAGGATAATCGACGGGCAGTCCGAGTTCTTGATTCGGATAAGTTCGTTCACCGTAGCGAGCCCTTAAAAACACAGTCGACTGGATTCCGGTTTTATAACCGGCTTCGAGATAGCCTTCCTCTTCGTCAAAGTCTATCCCTTCGCGCAAATTATTGGAGTGAGTCTGCTCCGCTTGCCGTCCACCCACGCCCAGCGTCAGACGATGGCCGGCACCATAGGTAATCAGCGCGTGTGCTTCGTCGCGGGTAACAATATCTTTATCAGGAAATTCCAGTCGGTCCACCGGATACGAATCGCGCATCCATTCCAGCCGTGACTTCAACCGACTGCCCCACTGCCCCTGCCAGGTCAGCCGCCCTTCATTGAGCGTGGCATCAAGATCAGGCCGATCAGCGTGGTCGTAATGTGACACTTGCCAGCGTGCAATAAAACGCTGGCGACTCAGTGTCTTGTCCAGGGCAACAAACGCAGAGGACACCGAAATCTGTTCGGAATTTTCTTCTGGCGTCCGATCGTAGTTGCTGTCCCACAACTGGCGGAAGGAGACGCCGGCCGAAAATAAATCCGTCTGCGCCATGGCAGGTGTTGCTATCAAAGCGCAAAACGGTAGTGCTCGAAAAAACTTTTTTGAATCCCGCATGTATAAACTTCCGATATCAATAGGCATGTTGACCAACAAAGCCCTTGAATACCGTCATCCATAAAATTTTAATATCCATCAACAAGGACCAATTGCGAATGTATTCCAGATCGTAGGCAATACGGCAGGACATCTTATCCAGCGTTTCCGTTTCGCCACGAAAGCCGTTGATCTGGGCCAGACCGGTAATGCCAGGCTTAACCTTGTGACGCAACATATAGCCTTTGATCTGGCTGCGATAAAATTCATTGTGGGCTACCGCGTGGGGGCGCGGGCCAACGAGAGACATGCTGCCGGATAATACGTTGAATAGCTGCGGCAATTCATCCAGCGATGTACGACGTAAAAATGCACCGAAAGGTGTGACACGCGGATCCTGTTTGCGCGCCTGAGGAACATCTTCTCCATCCTCACACACTGTCATAGAACGGAATTTCCAGACCTTGATGCGCTCACCGCGCATACCGTAACGAGTCTGTTTAAAAAACACCGGTCCCGGCGAAGACAGTTTTACGCCGAGCGCAATGATCAGCATCGGCAAGGCTAACGCTAGCAACATACCTGATCCAAGAATGATATCTTCCATTCGCTTGGCCCAGCCGTTATCCACCATGGGTGAATCGTAAATACTTAACGCGGGGATGCCCTGCAGACATGTCAAACGCGAATGCAACAGATCAAAATTAAACACATCCGGAATCAGATAAACGGAGACGGTGGTGTCGGCGAGCCGGGCAATCAATGAATGGGTCCGCAACTCTGCGCGCATCGGCAGGGTGATAAATACGATATCAATGCGCCCTTCACGGGCATCGGCATAAAGCTGTTCGAAGCCACCGCGAATGGACATGTCTGTGTCACTGAGCCGGCGGGTTGGATCTTCACTGCCCTGCCGGTCATCGTAATAACCCGCCACACGATAGCCCATCCACGGCATGCCGTGCATTGATTTAACAACACGGGAACCGAGGTTGTTCGCACCCACAATTGCTACCCGACGCGGCTCGGTGGGTTTGGAACGTAAGCGTGTTAATAGTATCCGGCGCATCCAATGCAAACCCACCATTACGGTCGGCGTTGCAACCATCCAAATGAAGATTGCCGGCAAACTTACGTTGCGGAAAATTAAAATAGTCAGTGCCGCAACACCGACTACCAGTGTTGTGCCTATCCAGGCGCCCATCAAACGATAGGCCAGACTTTCGGTAGAGTGGCCGCGCCACAGATAATAAACCTCATTACCTTCGGCAAAAAAACCAAAGATAATCACGGCGCTTATGGCCAGTGCGGTATAGGAATTAGTCCAGAATAAATCCATGCTGCTGAGCGTTACCCAGAGAACGAAAACAATCAGGAAACTATCCAGCGCACGGAACAGTGCGAGAATTTTTGAATGATGAAGCCGGATAACTGGCGGCTGAGTGGATACAACCGGCGCCCCCGAAATACCAGGTATTTGTTGACTGCCCATAACTACCTCCATGCGCGTTACTGCTTTAACTTTTCCAGCCTGCATTTTTCAAGCCAGAGACTGATATGTATATAAACGATGCGAGACATGTCTCCTCCGGCAGCAGAAAAGTATTAAAACACTTAAGAACAATACTTTTATTCGCCGCCACCGTTTACCGTAGTGATTTCGCTGCAAGTCGTTCGCCCCACTTTAAGGCACTATCACGACCCTACGCCCACAAAATGAAACTATTTGAATTCAATTTTGTTGTTAGAGTTGCTAACCGTAATATTTCAACTGCTGCTGACCTGTTGATGAAACCTCTACTACATTTGACGCGCAAACCTCCGCTTGTCATCAATTACCTCTTGAATAAAAAACCTTGAATAAAAAATCCTGAATAAAAAACCGTCTATCTTGAACAAAAATCAACCCGCCGCTTGCGCTCCGCATCGTAATTTAAGCGACAATAATTCCATCGCCTGCATACTAACCATGCGTAACTGAAGTGAAGAGCATCAAAAAACCAGAGGAAGGATTTTTCACTTTATGCGCTTGGCTCTTCGATAAAACGTCAGATTTTTAAACGTTTCATAGCTGCCAGATGGATTGGTGACGCGTAGCTTGCATTCGCCAACAAACTCCTTCTGTACGTTTCCACTCAGTAACTGCAGAGAAAATTTAATCTGTGAACCAGGTTTATAAATAATTAAAACCCAGAATCATTTCCGCCTTGTGAAAGCGGAACATTTTATTTTGTTTTTCCATAAATAATTTCTAAGACGAAAAGCACTTATGAGATTTTCGACCCGCGTCACGAAGGATGGCGTTGAAGATTGTTTTACATGAGCGAAGCAGCGCCGCTGAGACTGATGAGCATCCGGAAGGACTCTGGCATTTTTTATTGAAGTGGTTTAATGTGCGCTTTCGCTGCTGTCGGCCTATGGACAGCGGCACATAAAACAGATACGGGATTAACATCAGGGATGAAAAAATATGCGATCCATTGCCTCATATTGGCTGGCAGCCTGCCTGCTTTTTCCAATTACCTCCCACGCCTGTGAGCACCTGCAAGCGAAAGTCGAACGCTATTCACAACTGAAGCGCGCCGGCGGCACGGCCAAACAAATGAATCGCTGGCAGGCGCAACGAAAACTCTATTCTCAACGGTACCGCGACTGCCTGCGCGAGCAACCGGTCATGCAACGTACAACAGGTAAAGGCAACAGCAAGCGCAGCAAAACGGATATTCAAAAGCCACGTCAGGTTAAGAGCGACGACCCAGTAATCCAGAAACTGTTGAAGACCTGTAATTTCTGGATCAACACTTACAACAGTCAGCCATCACCGGAAAATAAAACCTACCGTGAAACGGCGTGTCGCGCGCTGGATGAGGCGCAACATAGCCCGCCCAGCCTGAGCGCCAGGGATAGCCAGCAACGTTCGCTTAAGGAATGCATTAAACCGGGGAACCTGCTCGACGATGATGTGCGCGATTGCATGGCGGGAGTGCGGGAACCGGACTGGCAATGAAGAAACGACAGCGTGTTGAAAATCCGTGATGTCGTTGCGCTCGCGCTGTAAGGGCGCAATAGAGATGTGGATAGCTTACCGAGAGCGAAACAGCGGCACCTCGATGTGAGCAAGTGCGGTACGGATAATTTAATTGCACTACCCTTAATGATTTAACAGGTTCCGCGCGCCTTCCAGAAACAATTTCATTCCCGCCACCAATAAGAAACCATAACAGATCCAGTAAAACCATCGCTCTGAGACGCGGTGCAACAGATACACCCCGATCTTCACCCCTATTGGTGCAAGCGGTAACAGCACGAGCGAGGTCATCAAGGTTGTCGAATCCAGCTGGCCCAGCCAGATATACGGCACCAGCTTAATCAAATTGATGATGGCGAAAAACAATACTGTTGTGCCCACCAATGTCACCTTGGGCAACTGTTGCGGCAACAGATAAATCGAAACAGGTGGGCCGCCGGCGTGAGCAATATAACTGGTATAACCCGCTACCGCTCCCCAGAAAGTGCCGCCGACTAGCCCCGCCTCACGGCGACGGGCCTGCTGCAACATCCGCAGCCCCCAGAGATAATGCGCCACAAAATAAATTGCCAGCACACCGACAAGAACGCGAATCATATCCACATTGGTGATCGAGAATGTGAGCGCACCAAGCAAGGTGCCAAGCAAGGCGCCGGGCATCAACAGCTTGAGATTGCGGCGATCCCAGGTACCGCGAAAACTCCAGACACTGAAGATATCCATGACGCACAGGATAGGTAATAACAACGCCGCCGCGATACGCGGATCAATCATTAAAGACAACAGTGGAACCGCCAATACACCGAGGCCGCCACCAAACCCACCTTTGGATATGCCTACCAGAAGCACCACAGGTATAGCGAGCAGATAAAATGCGGGGTCGTTAATCATAAGCAGTATCAGCGCAACAGCAGTAACAGCCTGCAGACATGTGCCGAACGCGACCGGCGCGCTGCACCTTGCTGTTTCTTTATTTCGTCAAAGAGCGGGAAGTTAATCCTGCAGATCTTCTGGCGTAACGCCATTAAGATCGAGCAGTTTTTCTACCAGTTTCTGCAGTTGTTGCACCTGTGCCTCGAGCTTTTCTACGCGCTCATCGACATCCGATGCCGTGGATTTTCTGGCGCTGCCGCCCATCGCCGCGATAGCAACAAGATCCGGCTCACCACATAACAGATGCATGTAGCGGTCTTCCCGCTGCCCGGGCTGACGCGGTATACGCACGATAACGGGATGAGTTTTTGCACACAGTTGATCAAGTTTTTCCTGCAGGTTTTCGGCAGAAGAAAATTCGAACATACGCTGCGTGCGCGTTAACAGTTCGATCAGTGTCTGCGGGCCGCGCAGCAGCATAACGTTGAGGATGGCTTGCGCTGATTTATCGAGACCGAGGACGCGAGTAAGGCGCTGGTCATAACGATTTGCCCGGGAACCATAATCCACTTCAATCAGTTTCCGATCCTGCAACTGACTGAGACAGCGTTGGACTTCACCGGCTTCAAGATTGGTAATGGGTTCGCGGCTGGTCTTTTGGTTACAGGCCAGGACCAGGCTATTAACCGTTAACGGATATGCATCGGGAGTGGTCAATTGCTTTTCCATCAGGGCACCGAGTACCCGCGCTTCTGTTTCATTCAACATGGGTTCGGCGGAGCCGGTTTCGGTGATGGATTCTGTCTGACTCATACGCTGCTCTCCTGTCTGGCGGGACGCATAGAGTATGCTTCCCGCGCACAGATTGCATCTTTTTCGCGTAGTGCGCTCTGAGGGAGCAGAGCTACTCCATCGTCACCGGATAATAATCGTATTCACAATATGGCGAGTTGATGTCGCAGATCTCAAGGAATAAATACAGATCCTGAGGAATGGTCTGAAAAAGATAATTGATGTCGACCTCGCCAGGTCCGGTATCGCAGGATAACGTCAGGTCTGCGCCGTATTCGCAAAACAGACTGCCCTGCTGGTCGCACCACAAACCGGCTCCACAGCGCTCGGTGTGAATCAGCACACTGTTCGTCAAGGTTGGACGATCGTTAATCGACAGCCGGACCCGGTAATCCTCAAGACTATTCGCCGTCCAATAAACCTCAAATAATCCGTCGTATAGGTAAGGATTTAATGCCAGCGGCGCGTTGGAGTAATAGGTGTCTGTGTCGTAACTATCGAGGATGTGATAGCTGTGCAAGGCAGGGGTGTAGTTATAGGAAGGAGCCGGCACTGCTGAGCTGCTGCTGCCGCCGCATCCGATAATACTGAGGCTTGCCGTCAAAACCAGACTAAGCGCAATCTTCTTCATAATCTGCCCTCCGCGAGATTTGGCACCAGAATAGGATGCAGCGTCTGAACGCCACCTGAATTAACACTTCCTTACAACACACCGGGTGGGTTATGAAAAACTGAAAAACAGGGTTAGAATCCAGCGCGATCAGGATACGCATATAACAGACAACGATATTGGCTTCGCTATCTATCAACCTCTACATGGATCATTCACGATGAAAAAAATTCTCGCTTTTATCTTTGTTCTCTTCGTCTCCCACACGGCGATAGCCGCAACCCCTGCGGTCGAACTGGAACAACGCATCAATGCCCTGCACAAGGCAATGGTTGATGCTGACCCCGAATCGCTCCGTTCATTAACTGCAGCGGCTTTGAATTACGGTCATTCAAGTGGTCGGGTAGAAGATCAGGCCACCTTTATCAAAAACCTCGTTAATGGATCATCGGATTTTCTGACCATAGACCTGCAGGATCAGCAAATCAGTTTCATTGACGACCTCGCGATTGTGCGCCACATCCTCACCGGTGAGACCAACGACAGTGGCAAGCCAGGCAAGGTGCGCATCGGGGTCATGATGGTATGGCAAAAACAACAGGGTGAGTGGAAATTACTGGTGCGTCAGGCCTTCAAGGTATAAAGGAGACAGCATGAAACTTTACGGCAGCTATACCTCTCCCTTCGTGCGCCACTGTCGCATTGTCTTATTAGAAACGGGTTTATCTTGCGAATTTATTGTTACCGACGGCGCTGCCAGTGCCGCCAAGTCTCCAACCCGGAAAGTGCCCTTTCTGGAAGACGGTGAACTGCTTCTCACGGACTCCTGCTCTATCGTTAAATATCTGCGTGAAAAAAATATGCAGGCGTTCTGTTTTACTGCTATTGAGTACGACCGCTTCTGCCTGGTGAATACCTTGCTTGATGCATCGGTGAATTTATTCATGCTGGAAAAGGATGGAATTCTTCCGGAACAAAGTGCGTATCTGCAACGTCATGCAGCGCGGATTAAATCAGGATTGGCGACGCTTGAAACTATGCGCTGGCGCTCCGCCCCGCCCTACAACGATGCGGAATTGCGTCTGCTTTGTTATCTGGATTGGGTGCTGTTTCGCAAGCTGTTCAGTTTTGATGAGTACACCAACCTCACGCAATTTCTCAACAACGCCCGAAGTTATCAACCTTTTACCCAAACCATACCGCACACCTAGATGAACCCGCCGCATCGCTCCGCTCACGGGGCGATGCCTGCCGTTTATCCATACACAATGCGCGCGCGACGCAGCTGTTTGGCCGCTAGCGGTAAACAAATCAACCACAAAATCAGCGCAACCAACCAGAATTTCAGTAGCGTAAAAGGAGCAAGCTCCCCGCCGAGAAACAACTCCTTCATCGCCACCTGCTGACCCAGAACCGGTATCCACAAAAACCAGTCGTAATAGACGCCGGGATTAAAGACGCTGTATAAAATCGGCACCATCGGTACGAATATCAGCAACCCGATATAAGTCTGGGCATCCTTAAATGACCGCGCAAAGACGGCCACCAGTAATTGCAACGCCACCGCGAAAAAAATCACCGGCAGCAGACAACAGAACACAAAAATCATATCCAGCAGACTCACCTCCACGCGCAATCCCAGCTGATTAAAAGGCAGGAGATGCAGGGCAACGCTGAGCAATGACATTGTCGCCAATAACACCGCGATAGTAAGGAACACAGATGTGAGCCACTTACCCAACATAATCGCCATGGAAGCTGTCGGGGTAATGAGCAGTGATTCCAGTGAACGACGTTCGCGCTCGCCCGCCGTCATGTCCGCGGAAAATCCCACGCTACCAATAAACACGCTGATCAGCAGCAGCATGGGGAGACTGCCGAGGATATAAACCCCCATTTTCTGATCGCTCGCTACATTGCTCTCGCGCAGCGTAACCGCATTGCGCAACTCCGGGGATATACCGCGCGCAATCAGTTGCATACTGCCGCTCTTTGCACTCCAGGCATGAATCTGCCCACGCACAAAGCCTACGCCGGAATGGACTTTGGGGTTGGCGGCGTCATATACCAGCCACAACGTAGCCGGTTTGCCCTGAGCCCGCTCATCTTTGGCGGAAGGCGGAATGATAAGTGCAAAATCCAGGGTTTTATCCTGAACCTGCTGGTAGGCATCGCCGGTGACCGGCTTGAGTTCGGCACCGCGTTCCGTGAGCCATTGAGCTAAATCCGGCAGATACTCTGCGCCGGAAATAAACACCCGAACATTCAACAGACCATCCTGTTGATGATCTTTCTGCATATTGATTGCAAACAATACCCCCGCCGCAAACATACCAACAAAATACAACGCGGGTAAAAACGCCAGTCGCATGGTGCGCTTATCACGCATCGCATCCTTGATTTCCTTGCGTAAAACGACGAGGACGGAGCGCCAGAATAATTTATTCAGCATGGGCGGCATCCTCTGCTGTGGATTCTGATAAATAAATAAACGCCTCTTCCAGTGAAGCCGTTTTTGCTTGCTCAATCACCGCAGCCACCGTACCGTCCGCGACGATCCGGCCATGCGCAATAATGATGATACGATCACACAGGCCGGTCACTTCGTGCATCAAATGGCTGGAAAATAACACACTGCGACCCTGATCACGCAGCGCTATCAGCATCCGTCGCACCGCACGAGTGGTAACCACATCCAGACCATTGGTGGGTTCATCAAGCATGATGTGCTGGGGCTGATGAACAATCGCACGAGCCAGTGCGGTTTTCATTCGTTCCCCCAGTGAGAAGCCCTCCGCGCGCCGATCGGCAATGTTGTGCATGCTAAGCAGTTCAATCAGCTCCTCACAGTTCTGTGTGAGCAGGTCCGCAGGTAAGTGGTGCAATTCACCAAAGTAACGAATATTTTCTCGCGCTGTCAGTCGTTTATACAGGCCGGTATCATCCGGCAAAACACCCAGCCGTTGGCGTACCTGGCCGGCCTGTTGCGCCACATCAATACCATCCACCAGAATCCGTCCGCTGCTGGGTTGCAACAAGCCATAGATCAACCGCATTAACGTGGTTTTCCCGGCACCATTAACGCCGAGCAAACCGGTAATTTCCCCATCGTTCAACGTGAGACTGACATCTTTGAGTGCGGCGACTTTCCCAAAATATTTGCTGACATGTTCTATTTGAATCATGGTGTTTACTCAGCCTCCTTCGTTTCGGCCGGTCCGGCCGCAAAGTAAGGCGTAAGTGGCTGAATTTTATGGACGCATGTATCGTCCAGCGTTGTTGCGCTGGCGTGCTGAATAAACTGTGCGATCAGTTGTGCAACACAACCTTCATTAGTGATGGAGTGATGTCCACCGGGAGCGATCAGATGGCGCGACCGGGATAGATGCTGGCCCACCTGCTCCGCCCAGCGCGGTGGCGTCACCGGGTCACGCTGGCCAGACAACATCAATGTAGGGACATCGCTTGTGACCGGAGTGAAATAATTGTCATCAACGGGATAACGAGGCCAGACTTCACAGACATCAGCAAAGGCCTGGGCAAGATTCGCTGAGAGAAAATCCACCGATACATCCGTGCGATTCTGGTATTGCGGATAATCTTCATTACACAAGACCGTATAGTGCATTCCGTAGCTGATATTTATCAGCTCGGTCTGCTCACCTGCCATCGAAATCAGTGATGCCAGAAGTGCGTAATCGTCATCTCGCGCGTTGGTAATGGCCAGCGGCAACAGTGTGGAAAGATCTCGCGTATAAAGGGCCATGCGAATCATGGAAGCAAAAATCTGGTGGTTCATGGTCAGAGTAAAAGGTGCTTGCGTACGCGGGTGCGCAATAGTCACCTCTACCGGTTTTGCCGCCAGGCGTTGCGCAATGGTTTCTGCATTGCGCAAGACATCGCCGTAGGTTTTTGCACAGGATTCCATTGCACTGCACTGCTCGCTCAATAAACGCAGCGAAGCCAATGCATCTTCCCCCCCATGCCAGGGCAACGCGATACTGACCGGAGCCACACCATCAAGGATGCTGCTGCGCGTTGCCTCGGGGTAGCGGCGCATGTATTCCAAAGCCACGCGGGTTCCGTAGGAAACGCCCCAGATATTAACGCGTTCGTAACCCAGCACTTGTCGCACCGCATCAAGATCTTCAACCGCATAGGGGGTAGTGTAAAACTGCGTTTGATCACCCAACTGCTCTACGCACAACTGGACCGCCGACTTCAAACGCTGCTGCTGTTGAAGCAGCGAGAGCTGGTATTGCGCATCATCAAAATCGGTACAGTTCAGCGGATTGGATTTGCCGGTACCACGTTGATCCACGAACACAATATCGCGATTTTTCCGAACTTCATTAAAGGTATAAAAAATATGTTCCGCGATCCCAACGGCCGATTGACCGGGACCGCCGGCAATAATAAATAACGGATCAGGTTGCGGTGTGGGATTGATCGCCGGCAGACGCAGGATATTTAGCTCGATCATACGACTGTCAGCGTCCCGCGGATTTTCCTTCACAGCGAGGCTGCCACATTGCGCGCCTTGCACAATGGGTGGTTTGCCGGCAGCTGAAAAATCCGGACAGGCTGAGAGTAACGCACTGGCAGAGATTGCCTGTTCAGCGGATTGCTGTTCGCATGCCGTTAACATCACACTCAGTAAGACAACACCCGATATGCGCACAAGCATCCCACCAATAATTTCCATACTTGAGAAATTCATATCAACACTTAACCACATGCAATTGAACACCGCCGCTTATTGCGCAACCAGGGGCGCCAGTAGCGCTACCACGTTATACCCCGTGAATTACAACATTCCCAGATAAATAACGGTAACCGTCGCCACGAGGTTATTGGCCGCATGGATTAATATCGGCACCCAGACCGAACCAGATTTTTCTCTGGCCAAGCCCAACAGGATCGACAAGCTGAAGATCATCGTCAGGTAAACCCAGCCATATTGTCCCAGATGTAACAGCGTAAAAAAGATTGAGGTTACGATCAAAGTGCCCGACAGTCCCAAGCGGCTGTGGCGCCAGGCTTTAAATAAGTAACCACGAAAAACCAATTCTTCCAGCAGCGGTGCGGCAATCACCAGCACTAACGCAGCCCCCAGATGACGGCTGCCATTCAGTGAGCGCATAAACTCGCCCGGCTCTATCTGCGCCAGAGTGTTGATTGCAAAAGAGAGAGCGGAATAGACAAGCCATACCAGCAGCCACATCATCAGACTACGCGCTGAGAAGCGTGTGAAGCCGAGGGTCTGCGTCCACCGCTGCGTAGGAAAGTGCGCTGCAACCGCAATCACCGGCAACAGAATTATGCATTGCAATAGATACAGGCCAGCTACACCAGCGGGTTGGGTGAAGTGAGTTTGAATCGTGAGGGTCATCTGCTCCGGGTCGGGCACTGCCACTCCCTGCTGCGCCGCCTGAAAGCCAAGCACGGCACCGTAGCCCATGACATACAGAATCGCTGCGGCAAAAAATAAAACCAGAAATAACGTCAACCAACCAAAAGAGGGACCCACCCGCGGAAGATGTTGCGCGAGTTCATTTGCGCTAACGATTTTGGCTGTGGTGGCAGATTGCGCCGGGTCTGCTGATTGAGTGGAGCTGATGGTTTGGTCCAGATTCGCAGATTGAACCAAGCTTGTTGATTGATTCAACTCCGGTGATTGAGCTGACATTGTGTAAGGCTGTGGATCTGTGGAATTCTCGTTAACAGTATCGAGCGATGCGTTATTCATATGCGAGTCCCTGGCAAATTATTTTTCGCTTGTTGCACTGACGCCGTCTAAGCAGGCGTGCCGAACAGTAATATACCTTTCCCGATATTGCAAAACCTTCTTCGATAGGTCTTGATGTTCCGCTCCATCTCGTTCACCTGCACTCGCTTATTTCCCTTCAAAAAAAAGCCCGCAGTAGCGCAATGCTGTTCACTTAAGGATTGCCCTCAAAAGTAAATAGCCAGAAAATCCGA
>CAYUVQ010000018.1:0-15290 GCA_964448175.1 uncultured Cellvibrionaceae bacterium
AATTATTTTGCGATAACAAAGCCCAGGATATTCTCAACCTGTTGCTGGCGGAATGCGCTGAAGTCAAAGCAGATATCCATACTCATTGCGTTATCGAAAAAATTACCGCACTGACAGAAACAGATTCTCCGTCGCGCTATCAGGTGGCTACCAGTCTCGGTGAAATCCGCTGTGAATCGCTGGTGATCGCGACCGGTGGATTATCCATTCCCACCATGGGAGCGACGGGTTTCGGTTATGAGGTGGCTGGCCAGTTTAACCTTCCACTCAAACCGCGCACGGCAGGTTTAGTTCCCTTTACTTTATCGCCTACGCAGCTCGCCGTTTTTTCATCCTGCGTCGGCAATGCCATTGAAGTTAGCGTAAGTTGTGAAGACGAGAAGGGGCAGGAAACGTCTTTCACCGAAAATATTTTGTTTACCCACCGCGGATTAAGCGGGCCGGCTATTCTGCAAATTTCTTCTTATTGGAAACCCGGACAAGTGGTGCAGATTAATTTGTTGCCCCGCATCAATCTGGAAGAATATCTGCTCACACAACAGCAGCAGCGCGCTAAAAGCCTGCTGACGACGGTAATGAGCGAGTTGCTCACCAAACAAATTGCACAGATATTCTGCGACCTGTGGGGGGAAGCCTGGGGTGGCAATCGTCCACTGAATCAGTACAACGCAAAAGATATCCAAACCATTGCGGCGCAATTTCACGGCTGGCAGTTGTTACCGGCCGGCACTGAAGGCTATCGCACTGCCGAAGTCACCTTGGGAGGCGTGGACACGAAATGTCTTTCCTCCAAAACCATGGAAGCAAACCAGCAACCGGGTCTTTATTTTATCGGCGAGGTTGTTGATGTTACCGGTCAGCTGGGCGGTTTTAATTTTCAATGGGCATGGGCGTCGGGGCACGCCGCGGGAGAGTATTGTTAGCCGGTCATCAATGCTTGTTCGTGTAAATGTCCGCAATGATTTTGAAACGTACAAAAAATCCGACGCTTATAAGCGTCGGATTTTTTTAATATCAACCGTGTAGCTTTATCGCTGTCTCTGCAACAACTTTTCCCTGATAACGCGCTGCATCCAATTCATTTTGGCTTGGCTGGCGAGAACCGTCGCCCCCGGCGATTGTTGTGGCGCCGTAAGGTGCGCCACCGGCAACTTCATCTAGCGTCATCTGACCGGCGTAACCGTAATTCAGCCCCACGATCACCATGCCGAAATGCAACAGGTTGGTGATGATGGAAAACAGAGTCGTTTCCTGGCCGCCATGTTGCGTTGCACTTGAGGTAAACGCTGCACCTACTTTTCCGTGCAATGCACCTCTGGCCCACAAACCACCAGCTTGATCGAGAAAATTCGCCATTTGCGAAGCGATGCGGCCAAAGCGGGTGCCGACGCCGACAATAATTGCATCGTAATTTTCAAGATCATTGATATTGGCAATCGGAGCAGCCTGATCAAGTTTGTAATTGGATTTTCGCGCAACCTCTTCTGGCACCAATTCGGGCACCCGTTTGATGTCAACTTCGGCGCCGGCCGCCGCCGCACCTTCTGCAACGGCCTGGGCCATGGTTTCGATATGCCCGTACGCCGAGTAGTAAAGCACTAATACTTTAGCCATAAATCCTCCTGAATCCGCGTTGAGTAGTCTCCTATGACTCACTCTTTGGAGTTAAGTTGTGTAGGCTGTGTGGGTAGTGCTCATTTACATCTAGCTATCGCATGTCAATTAATTACCCTGTCACATGGCTGTGGTAAAGTACCGCCTCTTTTGAATATTCAACTCTATCCTCGGTTTCATGATTATCAAGCTTATAAAACTTCTGGTTATAACCACATTCTTAACCGCCTGTGCTACCCAAAAAGATATCGCGCACCAGTGGCCTGAAGGCCTTCCTGCGCTTGCCTATTTTGAGGAGGTCTATGCACAGGATCTGCGCAATCAGCAAGAGCAGACGCTCGATGAATATCTGGTCTGGGTTAAACGTTATTACCTGGGTTGGGAGCTGTATCGTCGCGGTTGGCTCGATGTTACGCAGGATCTGGTCAACCAGATAGATGATCCTGCCTTGGCCAGTGAGGTGAACAACAAGATGTTGGCGATAGGGCGCGCGGTAGCGGGAGAGTGGGCAAAGAAAACCAACACCCGCAAAATCTTTACGCGTCATGTGGCGGTTTGGGGCAATGCTTTGGTTGAATCCATGAATCGGGGCGAAGAGTTGAAGTTGATCAACATCGTCCAGAAAGATGTCAATCAATTGCTGGCTGACAAGCTGTCCGTAGACGCCATCAAGGCGGATCGCTATTACGCGCCGGATAAAGATGACGTATTCAGCTGGTAAACGCTTGGTTTTCCTCTAACTAAACTCTGGTACCTGCATGGCTGATATTCTGCCCTTCAAACGAAAAAGCCCCTTCGAGAAACACAAAGGAAAAAGTTTGTGTCGCAGCGGTTTTCACAAATGGGTGGTGGTCAAGGAAAAACAGTTCGACGTGAAGCAGGGTAAGCTGGTCACGGTTTATAAATGCGAGCGTTGCGGCGAGCAGAAAGTAGAGGCCAGATAAGCAGAAAATCGGGTACAGATAGACGGGTAGTCGGAAACGGATAATCCGTTGATAAGCGGATATTCTGGTAAATGTAGCGATACAACAGCACTACGGATTGATTAACAACAATCCGTAGTGCGATGTTTTACTTAGTGATGATGACCACCGACACCATGCGCATGACCGTGGGAAATTTCCTCTTCGGTAGCTTCACGAACATCGGTAACTTCTACATCAAAATTCAGATCCACGCCGGCCAACGGATGGTTGCCATCGATAGTGACTTGATCCCCATCAACATTGGTAACCGTGACGACCTGCAGGCCATGTTCGGTCTCAGCGTGAAACTCCATTCCCACTTCAATTTGATCGATCCCTGAGAACATGCTGGAATCCAGCTGTTGCACCATGGAATCGTCACGCTCGCCATAAGCTTCGGCCGCCGCAACGGAAACGTTCAGCTTATCGCCGACAGTTTTTCCTACTAATGCTTTTTCCAGGCCGGGAATGATGTTGCCTGCACCATGAAGGTAAGAGAGGGGTTCCTGACCTTCAGATGAATCCAACACTTTGCCAGTGCTGTCGGTCAGGGTGTAGTGAAAACTGGCAACGCAGTTGTTGGAGATATTCATAAAAGGCCTTTTAAGGTTGTGGTTTAAAGATTATTTCAATCGAAACTTTTAATCGTCTTGCCATTGATTTGCGCTTTACCCAGATAAATGGTGTACGCATCACCGTCTTCTTCCTGTTGCAGTCGCACCAACAGATAGTTCCAGTCTTTAGCCAGCCAGGCGTGGGTTACGCGATCATCGTTTTCACGACTGCGCTTTACCTTGATGGTACTGACCTTGCCCAGCGGGGTCTCGAGTACCTCTTCGCCCACGGTTTCAAAACCGTATTCTTTAAGGCGTCCGCCATCGGCGATCTGATAGACGAGGTCTTTCTTGTTGTTGAGCAGATCCAGCTGCAGCTGAAGCTGATAACTGAGCTTGTCTTGCACACGCTGGGTAATATCCATCTTCCAGGTGGTGTTCTGCACATTGTTGGTGACGGTTTGGTTGTCCCAGTCAAAGGTAAGTTCGGCATCGCGATCACGCCGCAGAACGCGCCGCTGATATTTGTAATGCAGCGGGATGACTTGTTGTTTTTCCTCGTCGATACGCAAATGGCTGGTCTCATCAATGCTGGCAAACCAGGAGCGTGCAAAAAAACGCATTCGATAAGTGCCATCGTCCAGCGGAGTCAGTGAATGAGTGACGGTGACCTTGAAACCCATCGCGGTAGAAGTGTATTCATTGGAAAAACTTTGCGGTAATTCGGCTGCGTGGGAAATAAAAGAAAAGCTGAGGGCAAAAAATAAGACCAGTAAGGCATGTTTTTTTAGCATAGTCAGGCAATCCTTATGGTTTTGCAAAAGGTGGTACGGCTGAATTTAATCCGGGATGGTTGATTCACTCCGTCCACCAATGAATTGTTTATGCGTTGATTAGATAACCTGACGGCGGTAAAAGTTCGTTATTCAAGAAGACTCCATTGTCATTCATGTGTAAGCGACCTTCGGCAAACCATTTCACAGCGAGCGGATAAATAATGTGTTCCTGTTGTTGAACCCGCTTGGCGAGACTGGTTGCATCATCTCCTGCTTCAACAGAAATTTTGGCCTGAATGACTGATGGTCCACCATCCAATTCTGCGGTGACGAAATGCACCGTTACGCCATGTTCAAGCTCACCCGCGTCGAGTACGCGCTGGTGCGTGTGTAATCCTTGGTACTTGGGCAGTAGTGAGGGATGAATGTTCAACATGCGCCCCTGGTAGTGCCGGGTGAATTCGGTGGTGAGAATGCGCATGAAGCCTGCAAGTACCACCAGATCCGGTTGATAGCTATCGATAAGTTGGGCGAGCTTCTGATCAAACGATTCGCGGTCATCAAATTGTTTGTGATCCAGTACCAGTGCGGGAATGCCGGCATGTTCGGCACGCATCAAACCGAGGACGGCGGGGCGATTGCTGATGACGGCGGCAATCTCAATCGGCAGCTCTTCCTTTTGCATGCCGTCGATAAGTGCCTGTAAATTGCTGCCGCTGCCGGAGATCAGTACAACAACGCGCGTGCGCGCAGAGGATGAAATCATCAACCTGCCAACCCCTGCAGTTCCACCTGGGCTTCATCCGCTTGCGCCTTGGCAATGCGGCCTACCACAAAAGCGGTTTCGCCGGCGTCGGCAAGAATCTTCAAGGCTGTGTCTTGTTCATCTTCCGGTACAGCGATAACCATGCCCACGCCACAGTTAAATGTGCGATACATTTCACGCATCTCCACGTTGCCGCTGCGCTGCAACCATTGAAACACCGGGGGCAATTCCCAGCTGGTGGTATCGATAACGGCTTTGCAGTCATCCGGCAAAACGCGCGGGATGTTTTCGGTCAGGCCGCCGCCAGTGATGTGGGCAAGGGCGTTAACACGAGACTCTTTGATTAACTTCAGCACGGATTTTACGTAGATGCGGGTAGGCGCCATCAGCGCATCACTCAGTGGTTTGCCGCCGCAATCCTGATTCAGGTCGGCGTTACTGACTTCAATGATCTTGCGTACCAGGGAGTAACCGTTGGAATGCGGGCCGCTGGACGTAAGGGCGATCAATACATCTCCGGCCTTCACATTGCTGCCATCAAGGATTTCAGACTTTTCCACTACCCCAACACAGAAGCCGGCCAGATCGTAATCTTCACCTTCATACATGCCGGGCATTTCCGCAGTTTCGCCACCCACCAGTGCACAACCGGCCAGTTCACAGCCGTCGCCGATGCCGGCAACAACCTGCGCCGCTACGTCTACGTTAAGTTTGCCGGTGGCGTAATAGTCGAGGAAGAACAGGGGTTCAGCACCGGTCACTACCAGGTCGTTGACGCACATGGCTACCAGATCAACACCGATGGTGTCGTGCTTACCCAGGTTCATCGCCAGACGCAGTTTGGTGCCGACGCCGTCAGTACCGGAAACCAGTACCGGCTCACGATATCCCTTGGGAATTTCACAGAGGGCGGCAAAACCGCCGAGACCTGCCATCACCTCGGGGCGGCGGGTGCGTTTAGCGACACTTTTGATTCGCTCGACCAAGGCATCACCAGCATCAATATCGACACCGGCATCTTTGTAACTCAGGGAAGGGGCGGGGGATTGTTGTTCGCTCATAGAGTGGGATTCGCTCGCACAGAGGTTTCAAAAAAAGGCCGCCATTCTACCAGCTTATCGGCGCTTAGGGGTGTATTGATGGTGAAGAGCGACTGCAAATATCGAATCAGGTCGCTTCGTTCCGCGCTATTGCCTGTTACAATGCCGACCTTTCGCCGCGCTGTTTGGTGCAGCCGCAAATTTCTCTTTCACCAGGATTGTTTCAGGGGCAGATTTTGTTACGACTTTTGACGTTTTTGCTGCTTAGTGTCTGCACAACTGCCAGCATGGCTGAGCAGATCGTCCAGGTTTATCGCGCGGAGGCTCTGGTGGCTTCTCAGTCACAGGCGGAGCGCAACAGCGCTACGCGGGGCAGTTTGGGCGAAGTTATCTGGCGGGTCACAGGCGACAGTGCTGCGCTGGATCACCCTAACGTGCGTGAGGCGCTGAACCAGGCGCAGCGGTATCTGTATGAATACAGTTATGCCTCCACCGATGAGCTGCTTGAGGTAGAGGGTAAGTCAGTCCGCGCAACCAAGCTTGTCCTTAAGTTTTCTTCCCAAACCATTGAAAAACTCCTACGCGATTCAGGGCTGCCGCTGTGGCCGGCCAATCGTCCCAAGCTTCTTGTCTGGCAAATCATGACCGATGCGGCAGGTGTAACTCATAGAGTGTTGGAAGATGAGGCGCGCAAGGCGCTGTATGATCAGGCCGCGTTGCGGGGCCTGCCGCTCTTGCTGCCCATGCACGACTTTGAAGACAATATCGCGCTTGGTTCAGACAGTCTGTGGAATATGGATGAAGAGAGTATTCGCGCCGCTTCCGAGCGTTATAAACCAGACGCCATTCTTATTGGGCGATACCGTCAGGAGGCGAGCGGGTTATGGCGTGCCAATTGGCAGTTGTTGCATGCATCCGCCAACCAGCAATTCGATACCCAAAGCGCTGAAGTACCCAGCCTGTTCGTGCAGGCTATCAACTCTACCGCTGATTATTTTGCCCGGCTTTATGCGATTAATCCGGGCGAGGGTGGCGCAGGCGCTGTTGTGATTCGCGTGGGTGATGTACGTGATTTTGTTACCTATAAAAATGTGCAGCGTTATCTTGAGGGGCTGGCGATGGTATCACGGGTAGAGGTGGTGACCGCACAGCAGGATCGGTTGTTGATTCGCCTGCATACCGAGGGCGATCTGCCGCTGTTACTCAGTACGCTGGAGTTGGGCAAAAAACTTTTTCCGGTGGTGTCTGAATCCATTCCGATGCAGCCAGTTGAAGCCTATCATCCACCGGCATCAACTACGGAAACGGATGGTGGAGCAGAGACTAGTCAGGGCGCTTATCCCCCGGCGCGTGGCTCCCTGGCCAACCCTTTGGTGTACCGCTGGCAAGATTGATCCTGCTTATGTGTGAGCCGGTGGATAAATAGATGATGACGCATATTCCGCAACAGCTTTCTCTCGGTGTCAGTCTTAATGACGACGCTACCTTCGACAATTTCTACGCACCGGCCGGGTCCCATAATGCCGAGGTGGTCGCGTTTCTGCGTGATCAGGTAGAAACCAGCCGCGAAACCTTTGTTTACCTCTGGGGCGCGACCGGCAGTGGATTGACGCATCTGCTGCAGGCCGCGTGCCACTACGCCCAGTCTCAGGGAAAGAGCATGCAGTATCTGCCCCTGGCGGATCTGGCGGGTTATGCGCCGGCTGAACTCTTCGCCGACCTGGGCACGCTGGATTATCTGTGTATTGATCACTTGACCGCCGTTGCGGGCCGGCCGGATTGGGAGCTGGCGCTGTTCAATCTTTATAACAGTCTGCGCGAAAGCGGTAAGTGCCTTGTTGTGGCGGCTGAACAAAGTCCCCGTGAATTGCCGGTTCAGCTGGAAGATCTCCGCTCCCGGCTGCAGTGGGGGGTGACATACCAGGTTCAATTACTTAACGATGAAGAAAAGCAGGAAGCGCTGCAGCGGCGCGCGCGCGCCAGAGGTATGGAGCTGAACGATGAAGTGGCCCATTACATCCTGCAACGTCTGCCGCGTGATATGAACGAGCTCTTCCGTCAGTTACAACGCCTGGACCACGCCTCCCTCGCCGAGCAGCGCAAGCTGACCATCCCTTTTGTGAAAAAAATCCTGAACATATAAATCCTTTTCGGGTGGGACCAGCTCCCACCGTCGCCCATTCCTATAGCTCGAGCGGTTTCCCGGAGCTGGACCATCCCACGGAACAATAAGGACAGGTTGCGGATCAACAGCTTACAGGACCATCGAGCCGGACAATTTACGGGATGGATTCCTGCGTTTGTCTAGCCGGGAAAAGAATAAATTTGGCGCGTAAATTGTCATTTTGATGGAAACTGGCTATTGTTAAAGGAATTCTCGTCTACTCGGAGTGCGGCGAAAACCGATGATGGCTGATACCTTGTCTTCCGCCCCACCAGTGCCAGTAGGTCGCCGTTTCGCCCGACGAGTCTATCCGGCGCGGGCGATCGGGCTTGGCTTGGGATTCTTTTCCGTGGGCGCTGCGCTTCTTCCTCTTGCGACCAATGTATGGGTCTGGTTATTCCTTATCCTTTACGCTTTCGTCTGGCCGCATATTGCTTATCTATACGCAACGCGGGTTTCAGACTCCTTTGCCACCGGCAAACGGCAGCTGTTGTTTGATTCCTTCTGCGGTGGCCTGTGCGTTGCTGCCATGGCCTTTAATGTTTTACCCAGTGTGTTGGTACTGACCATGTTGGGGATGAACAACATAGCAACGGCAGGTGTTCGTTTTTTCGGGTACGGTTTATTGGCGCAGCTGGCGGGTTTGTTATTGGGAGTGGCCGTCTTTGGATGGCAGCCACAGTGGGACAGCGGCCTGCGTGTCACCATCGCCTCAATGCCATTTCTGATTGTTCATCCACTTACGGTCGGCCTGATAGCACATAGCTTTGCTACTCGCTTACATGACCAGAAAAACAGTCTGAAGTTGTTGAGTCGGACTGATGGCTTGACCGGTTTATATAATCGCCGCTATTGGCAATTGCGCGCAGCAGAAGAATTTGAGCGCAGCCATCGGCAGGGTCATCCGGCCAGTCTGATTATGCTTGACCTGGACCACTTCAAGAAAATTAACGATCAGTACGGCCATACCGTTGGTGATGATGTATTAGAGACGCTGAGCTACCTCCTGCAGATTAATTTGCGCAGTATCGACATCCTGGGTCGTTATGGTGGGGAAGAATTTGCGGTGGTTCTACCAGAAACGAACGCCAAACGGGCTTACGACATTGCGGAGCGGGTGCGCCAGGCGGTGGCCAAAGATCGCTTCGGTGAGCAACAGACGCTCGAGTGTACGGTGAGTTTGGGGCTGGCGGAGATTTCACCCGCGATGAAGGATTTCGAAGCATGGCTGAATGCTGCGGATAAGGCGTTGTATGACGCGAAAGCGGCGGGGCGCAATCGGGTCTGTGTTCATGAGGAACGATGAACCCGGCAATCCCTTGCACGGATATTCACGTTTTACCTCACGGATACGCACGTTAAGGTGCTACGCAATCCAGGCAGCTGGCATAGACTGCGTGCGGATCATTCATCTGGGTCAGTGTCAGTAGCGGTTTGAGCAGTGGGAACAGGCGTTGCTGTGCATCCAGCGCCATAACATTACTCAGCCAGGCTTTGGGCGCAAGGACGCCGATCTGACTAGTGGCAAGTTGCCGCAGAAACGCCTCGCGGGGTGAGAGTGGGCGGCTGATGAGTTCCACACTGTAATCTTCTATTTCGACATGGCGGGCAGCCGCCGCAATGACATCCTCCAGCGTGCCCAGCTGATCTACCAGTCCCAGAGTTTGAGCCGTGGCGCCACTCCATACCCGACCTTCTGCAATAGACTCAATCTCCGCCGGCTCCGCATTGCGAGCTACCGCGACCAGGTTGATAAAGCGCTCATAAATATGATCAACCGTCAATTGGATGATGTCGCTTGCCTGTGGTGAAAGCGCTCGGTCGGGACGCGCGGCGCCGGCCAGCGTTGTGGTGCCTACGCCGTCCGTTGTAATACCGATGTTAGCGAGACTTTTTTCGAGGGTCGGGAAGGCACCAAATACGCCGATGGAACCGGTCAGGGTAGTTGGCGTGGCCCATATTTGATCCCCGGCGGCGGCAATCCAGTAACCGCCGGATGCTGCCAGGCTGCCCATGGAGATAAATACTGGAATGCCGGCATCGCGGGTTGCCTGGATTTCCTGGCGGATAACTTCCGAGGCGAACGAGCTGCCACCGCCGCTGTCGATGCGGATAACCAACGCTTTAATGCGTTTTTCCTCCCGCACCGCTTGCAGCATGTCGACCAGTGTATGACTGCCGATACTGCCGTCCGGTTGCTGCCCATCCAAGATATTACCCGATGCAACCAGCAGTCCGATCTTGTCAGTCGCAGGTATCTGCGTGCGTCTTACATCAGCCAGATAGTTGCTCACATCAATACCGTTGTAATAATTGCCGGTATTACTTTTGCCCAGCTCCTCTATTAATTGCTGCTGAACAGCCTGCGGACTTTTCAGTTCATCCACCAGGCCATTTTCAACGGCCAATTGGGCGCTGCTACCACCCACCGCACGCAATCTGGTGTGCATGGTGTTGATGTATTCGTCGAGGGTCCCGGTGGGCAATTCGCGGGCTTGTTCGATCTGTTGTGTGTAGTAAGTCCAGAGTTCGGTCAGCCAGCGGGAATTATGCTCTTTGGATTCGTCCGACATGTCTTCACGCAGCAGCGGCTCTACTGCATCTTTGAATTTTCCGGAACGGAAAACGTGAAAATTAACTTCCAGTTTATCCAGCGCGCCTTTGATGTAATTGCGGTAGGTTCCGTAACCAGTGACTAGCACCGCACCCATATCGCTCATATAAATCGTGTCCGCATAACTTGCCAGATAATATTGGTCCTGCGAAAAGTTATCGCCATAAGCAATAATTTTTTTCCCACTGGCTTTGAAATTGTTCAGTGCCTGACCGATCTCCTGCAGTTTGCTGATGCTGCCCACCAGTAGATAATCCAACTCCAGCACCAGCGATGTAACACGCGGATCTTCAGCAGCAAAATTAATCGCTTCTACCAGATCGCGCACAACCGTCTCGCTTTCTTCCGGCCCCACATCGCTGAGCAGTAAACTCACCGGATCAACATAACTGCGCTGGTCCACCAGCATCCCGCTGGGCGCGACCCGCAACGCAAATTCTGCGGGTAACACCGGCGTCTGCCGGCTGCCCAACGTGATAAAGATCATCAGCACGATCAATAAAAAAATCAGGTTGAACACCGCAATCCGTATCCAGGTCAACAGTGACCAAAGGCCAAAGATAAAGCGGCTGAAGGGGCCGGATTTGCGTTGCTTCGATGAATAGTCCACGTTCTACATCCTTAGGGTTTACAGGAAATCAATGGAGATGGAGGGCCGCGAAGCCGGAGATTAATTCGTTGCTGGCTGTTGCCGCTGATAATACTGCCAGTATTGCATCCAGCGACTGATCATCATGGCGCTGATAAAGATAGTGACTGACAACACAACGACCAGCCCATCCTGCCAGGTCACAAAAGGCCCCATGACATTGACCACTGACCAGGTGAAATAGACAAGGATGACAAAACAGATCCAGCTGTACGTGCGGAAGCGTTGTTGCATGAGGCCGGGAATAAACATCAGTAAGGGGACGCTTTGCACCAGCCACAAGGTCAGACTGCCGTCCGCGGTAAAAATATTATTCAGCGCAAACAGCATCAATAACGCACCGTAGTTGATAAAAAATATGCGTTGCATGCCGCGGAGTTTTCGGTGAATAACACCGGCCTGGGCTGGCGTGATAACCAGAGGTTCTTTTTCAGACATAGTCGTGTTGCTCTAAGAAAAGTTACGCGTGCAGTTGCAATGCGAGGCGGGCCACTCGTTTACCCAACGCCTGGCACAGGGTCATTTCGTGTTCGCTCAACCGCTCCGGTGTCTCGCCTGCGGCAAGATGTGAAGCACCGTAAGGTGTGCCGCCCGTGCGGGTATCATTCAATGCGGATTCTGTGTAAGGCAGGCCGGTAATGATCATCCCGTGGTGCATGAGCGGGAGCATCATGGACAATAGCGTGCTTTCCTGTCCGCCATGCAAGCTGGCCGTAGAGGTAAATACCGCAGCAGGTTTATCGACCAGATTACCGTTAAGCCACAGGCCGCTGGTGCCGTCGAGAAAATACTTCATGGGCGCGGCCATGTTACCAAAACGGGTAGGGCTGCCGAGGATCAGGCCCGCGCAATGTTTTAAATCATCCTCCGTGCAATAAATTGCACCACGGTCGGGTACGGCCGGTTGCGTGGCTTCGATGGTGGTAGAAACAGCCGGCACCGTGCGCACCCGGGCTTCAATGCCTGCTACTTGCTCTACCCCGCGGGCAATCTGTTGTGCCATGGCGAAGGTGGCACCGTAACGGCTGTAATAAAGAATCAGGATGTAAGGATTAGCCATCATCATTGTCTTCGTTAAGTGAGTGTTTTTTTAGCGGAACGCGCGGGATTCTACAGTAAAGCCAACAGGTTTTCCGGCGGCCGTCCAATGACCGCCTGCTCACCTTTGACCGCAATCGGGCGTTCGATCAGTTTCGGGTGTTCCACCATAGCTTTAATTAGCGCGGTATCGCTCAGGTGCTCATCTTTAAGGTTTAGTTCCTTATAAGCGTCTTCACCAGTGCGCAGGAGTTCGCGCGCGCTGATATTAAGTTGCGCGAGAAGTTTTTTCAGTTCAGTAGCGGTAGGTGGGTTTTCGAGATAAAGCCGGATCTCCGGCTCGACATTGTGCTCCTTTAACAGAGCCAGCGCTTGACGGGATTTGGAGCAGCGTGGGTTGTGGTAGAGTGTGATCATCGTTAACCTCAAATTAAACAGCAAGCGGCGATTATAACCATTTAACTCATCATGGCCTCACCTGTCAGTATGGATAAAGTGCAGCATTACTGGCGACGGACCCTGCAATTTATCGGGTTGATCGTCAAACAATATCAACAAAAAGAATGCCAGAAGAGTGCGGCATCGCTTACCTACGTCACCCTGTTTGCCATCGTGCCGCTGATGACGGTGACTTTTTCCATGTTCTCGATCATCCCGGCCTTTGAAGGTGTGGGACAGCAACTGCAGGCGTTAATTTTCACTCACGCCTTGCCATATAACGAGCAGGAACTCATTTCTTATCTGCAGGATTTTTCCAGTCAGGCACGCAAGTTAACTGTGATCGGTGTGGTGTTTCTGGTGGGCTCCGCTTACCTGATGCTCAAAAATATCGAGGTTACCTTTAATGCGATCTGGGGCGTTAAATATGGGCGTCGAGGTATCGTCAGTTTCCTGTTGTACTGGGCCATTCTCAGCCTCGGGCCACTGTTGCTTGGCGTTGCGCTGGCGATCAGCACCTACCTGGCGTCGCTGCGCATCCTGATGGGTGAGTATGCCAATCTCGGTCTGGTGACCTGGGCGTTTCAGTTTTTGCCTGTCGTACTCAGTGCGGCCGCGTTTACGCTGCTTTTTGCCGCCGTGCCGAACTGCAAGGTGCCGGTATCTGACGCGGCCATTGGCGGGCTGGTTACTGCTATCACCTTTGAAATTCTCAAAAAGCTGTTTGGCTTGATCGTTACCAACTCGTCCTTCACCTTGATCTACGGGGCTTTCGCTTTGGTGCCGCTGTTCCTTCTGTGGATCAACATGATCTGGATGGTTGTCCTGGGTGGTGCGGTGCTGGTTCATACCGTCGGCACCTACCAGGTGGTCCTTAAAGATCGGGGTTATCCTGACCTGTTGGCTACGCTGCTGGTGTTGTGGAAATTTCGCAAAGCCTCTGCGCGCGGATTAAGCCTGAGCAACCCGGAGGTTTTGCAGATTGGTCTGTCATCGGAACAGTGGCGACGCATCCAGGATGTATTGCAAAGCAACCGGTTGATTACCGCAACCAGCCAGGGCGATTTCGTATTGTGTTATGACTTGCGTCAACTTAGTCTGGCCGAGTTGGCCGGAATGTTAAAGCTGTCCCGGCAATTGCCGCCGGACGTTGCCGGTCTGGAAGATTTACCCTGGTTACCGGCCGCCAAAGTTCATCTGGGAGCAATCGACGAATTTGCCAGTGAGCGGTTGTCCGTCAGCGTAGCTACTTTGTTTGAGAAGGATGGGGAGCCCGACGGCGATCTAACACACAAGCCGCGCTGATCCTGAAATGAAAACCGCTTTGTGCGGGTGCGCCGCTGGCGCTAACACTTTTTCCACTATCAAATTTTACAGCGATTATCTTCCATGCAATTTTCCCGTTTTGGCACCCGGCTTAGCAGTGATGCGGGCATTATCACGTTGATGGATGATCTTGGAGAGGCTCTGCGTGTCAATCCTGAGATGATCTTTATGGGAGGCGGTAATCCGGCCAGAATCCCTGCGATGGAACAGGCCTTTGAAGAAGCACTGGCCAAAACACTGAATGATGCACAACTGCGCCATCAGTTGCTCGGCATTTATCAGCCACCGCAGGGCGACGCACAGGTGTTGGATGCAGTGGCTGAATTATTAGCGCATGAATATGGTTGGCCCTTGACTCGCGCAAACGTCGCGTTGGCTAACGGCAGTCAGTCGGCATTTTTCGTTCTGTTTAATTTGTTTGCCGGTGAGTTTGCCGATGGCCAACATAAACATATCCAGTTGCCACTCACACCGGAATATCTGGGTTACAACGATCTGGGCATCAGCACAGATTTTTTTCATTCTGCCAAACCTGAAATTGAAATTCTGCCGGACAATTTCTTTAAATATCATCTGGATCTTCAGCAGTTGCGCCTTACCGAAGCAACGGGTGCAATGTGTATCTCTCGTCCTACAAATCCCACGGGAAATGTTATTAGCGATGATGAGTTAGCGCAATTGGATCAGTTAGCACAAACCCATGGTGTGCCGCTGATTGTGGATGGTGCGTACGGAACGCCTTTTCCCAATATCCTGTTTGTTGATGGTCAGCCCCACTGGAATGAGAATACGATTTTGGTATTGAGTTTGTCCAAACTCGGTTTGCCTGGTGCGCGAACAGGGATTGTGATTGCCAACCCGGAGGTGATTGATGCCTTTGCTAAAGCCAACACCATTCTGAGTCTCGCCTGCGGGAATTTTGGCCCTGCGTTAGCGCGTCAGTTACTGCAGGATAAAAAAATTCTGCAGATGAGTCGTGAAGTGGTCGCACCGTTTTATCGCGCGCGCATGGAGCATGCGGTAAATATATTCAAGCAGCAGTTGGCTGATCTGCCTTATCGAATGCATAAACCGGAAGGCGCGATATTCTTGTGGCTGTGGTTCGAAGGGTTGCCGATCAGCAGTGAGGAGTTATATCAACGGTTAAAACAGCGGGGAGTACTCGTGGTGTCAGGCCATCATTTTTTCCCCGGATTACAGGGCCATTGGCAACACTGCCATGAATGTATTCGCGTTACCTATTGCCAGGAACCGAACATCATCGAACAGGGAGCACGTATCATCGCCAACGAAATCCGCACAATTTATAACGCAACGTAGCGAGTGAAGCTCACCTATCTCACCGA
>CAYUVQ010000018.1:15390-40968 GCA_964448175.1 uncultured Cellvibrionaceae bacterium
CAGCCTGCAGATCTAATTCGATCTATACGCCCGTGGAGCTGCATTATTTCAGAGTTTCCACCATCGCCAGCGTGAGCTTGGCTTGGTGAATTTTTCCAGTTGCTGCTGCTTGTGTTCTTCGTCGGTAAACCAGTAATAATCATGCTTGCTCTTGGGTTTTATAAACCCTTTAAATGGCGCAATGTATTCAATGGTGAGTTTGGGAATGCCCATCTTTCGGTCGGCATTAAAACTCTGGTTCCAATGCACGAGAATATCCCGCTTGATGGTGGCAATTGCCAGCTCTTCCGAGGATGCTTCAATCAGGCGGCAGGTAATGAATCCGATCACCGGTACCGTGTTGCCATAATTTTCAAAGAAAATATTGGCTCCTGAAATTACAACTTTGTAGTACATGTCTTTACTCAAAACAAAGGCTGGACCTGATTCAATCAAGTCAGCCGTATTAATCCAGTTCCGCATCGCCCTTAATACTGTTGCCATACAATGGCGCGGTTTCCGGTAACTTATGAAACAATTTGCTGAAATGCTGTTGCACGCGCGCAATATTCATAACCGACATGCCGCTCGAAAAACCAAACCAGACATACAAACCGTTAAGATCCTGAAACATAGGCGGAAGATACCTCGGCCCGGTAATTACGCCTTCCAGGTAGCGTTCGTAAAGTAACGGTAGATCATCCAGCGTGACTTTGCCCACAAACAACATGGGGATAATTTCTGGAACGCCGGACTGAATTGCGCTGCGAATAAAATTAACGTTTTCGACGAAACCTTTTACGTAAGAAATATCTTTGGTAAACACTGATCCACCCGTGAGCGTACCGCCGCGAAACACTCGCTGGGTTACACGATAGCTGTCGTGTTCACTGATGCCGCGCTCAAGAAAGTAACGGTAAACTTCGCAAAAATCGGCGCCTTGTTCTGCCAGATCAACGGCGACTACGCGATCGCTGATGCGTCGGGCGCGTTGCGGAAACGAACTGAATGTGAGAGTCTCCAGCAGCACCGCCATGCCCTCCTGAATGGCCGTTATTCGCGGTGAGCCGACGCTGAGCCAGGTTGCCCAGGGTTGCTGGCGGCCATTTAAGGTAGTGCCGATATGCACCCACCCCTCGTGAACTTCCAGAACCTGTAAGTCCAGCTCGGAAAAGTGCGCGCGGCGATTGATCTTGATGCAATCGCCACCAGCGGAGGCATCCGACACGATGTCGTCACTGATCTGTACCCTGACTTCGCCGGGAGAAAAATAATTATTCATCCGCTGCAGCAAAATCTCGACCGCCTGTTCAGCGTTGATGTGATTACTGTAGGGGCGGTTCAGATGGTCGACAGCAGGTAGAGAAAAAACATGACACAGACGTTCACCCAGCTGGCGGAGCGTTTTGCGGTCACCCCGGATTTTGTCCTGCGCGGACCCGTAGAGCAGGCGGCTGAAGTAACCAAACTGGGGTTGCCCGCGGTGACGTAATAATTCAACAACCACCTGATATTGTTCGATGGTTGCCTTAAGGATGTGACCTAACGCATCGCCTCGCCCCAGTTGCCGACGAACATCATTTTTCAGGTCTTTCAAGTTCTGATGAACGGTGTCGGGGTCAAAGGCCAGCTTTTGTCGCTGGTAGAAGTCGGCATCAATGGCGGGGAGCGCGCGGCCCCCTTTGGCGCGGAAGTCAGTCTCCAGCTCGGCGGGCCACTTAATCGCATCAAGAATACGAATGGGGCGTTGAAGGGCTACCAAGCGGGTGGACAAGGCTTTTAATTGTTCCAGGTAAGCTTGATTTTTCATACGCAGGTTCCACGGCCGGTTCGGGTGACGCATAAACAACGGAATAAAACGGGCGTAGTTTATACCGTGGCGGCAGGATTGTGAGCAGGGTCACTGAAATTCTTCTAAAAACTGGTTCCTCGCGCCAACTGAACAAACGAAAAAGATAAGTGCGAAAAAGGCCCTGCGTGAGTTGTTTTTAATCGCAAGCTGGCTTTTATAATGGCTACCCGATTGTGACCCAGGATATTCCTATGGCCTACGTGGCGTTGGAAAAACTGCACCAGCTTTACGATGGCTACCGGAAGTCTCTACGGCTGGCGGGGCGTGAGCTGTTGCTGTTGCAGGAGGAGGGGCGACTGTACCTGATCGCTAATCGCTGTCCACACATGGATGCACCCTTGCATAAAGCAAGCGTACAGCAGAATCTACTGCGCTGCCCCAGTCATGGAATTGAGTTTGATCTGCGCAATGGCCGCGCGCAGGGCGGGGCGGCAGCATGTGTTGGCCCGCTGGAGTTTATTCCTCTGGTTTATGAAGGAAACACCGTTGGTGTTGTGCTGTGAGTATTAATTGGATTTTCCGTGTGGCATAAAACCACAATTTATCCAGGCAAATAATGGTTGCCTTGGTTCACATTTAATAATAGGAAATCACTATGTCAGTCTTGTCCCGTCTGTTTGGTAAGAAAAAAACTCAGCCCGAACCTCGTGCCAATAAAATTACCTCGCTGGAAACCCTTTCGCCGGAAGCTTTGATAAACATCGCTTTGGCGGAAAAAGGAGAGCAGGATGATCAATTACGCGTAGCGGCGATAGGCCGAGTGGATGATGTAAATACGCTGGAGCAGATAGCTTTCAGCTCAACCAGCTCCCCGGTACAGCGTATCGCACGACAACGTCTTGCCGCTTTGGTCGATGATGACAAGATTGACTATGATCAGGTAGCGGCGCGTCTGGGCGATCCCTCCAAATTGTTTGCCGTAATGAGTTTTTCCCGGCAGACCGAGCGACTGGAACAGCTGTTGGCGTCCATTGATGACAATGAATTCCTGTACAAAATGGCCCGCGAAGGTGCGACCGTAAAGCTGCGCCAGATTGCGGCAGAAAAAATCGAAGATCGTGAACAGCTCCAGCAACTGCTCAAAGAAACCAAAGGTAAAGACAAGGCGGTCTATAAGATCGTCAAAGACAAATGTGATCGCTTCCGCGAGGAAGAAAAATCCATCGCCGCCACCCAGGCAGCGATTGATGCTCTTGCGCAAGCCATCGAGCAACACAGTCGCCGCGCCTTCGATGTTCACTTCACCGCAAAATTTCACTTGCTGCAGCAGCAATGGCAACCTCTGGCAGAAAAGGCTGGCGAAACCATACAGCAGCAAGTGCGTGACGCTATGGCCATATGCCAGGCCACTATTGATGCAGTAGAAGCTGAACAGGCTGCAGCAGAGGCGAAGGCAATTGAGCTGGCCAGTGCTGATCAACAGCGCCGGGACATTCTGCAGGCACTTGCCGTAGTGGTGCGGAACTTAGCCCTCGGAGAAGCGATTGATGATAACGAGCTGCAGCAGCTCCAGACGCAGTGGCAGGACTCCACCGCACATAAACCAGCCACGACCCATGAGCAGAAGTCGTTTGCGCTGCTCACCGCCATGGTGCCGGGTTTACAAAAGCAGCTGAGCCAGTATGGGAGCCTGGCGGATCATGTGGCACTGCTGGTTAACACAGACAGTGAAACAGAGGAAAATCCGCGGGTGTATCGTGATCTCAAGCAGCGTCTTGAGGCGAGAAAAGCCTTTGCTGATGATGCAATTCCACAGCCAATACTCGATGCGCAGGCAGCACTGGAACAGTGGGATAAACAGCGTCAGGATAAAAAAGCAGAACAGCAACATGTGCAGCGGCAAATCGGCGGGTTGATTCGTAAAGCGAAGGATGCCAGCAGCACTGGCAAGCTACAGCAAGCCGCCGGGCTGCGGCGGGCGATTGAAGAAAAACTGACACAAGCGAAGTCCCTTCCCACACACTTGCAGAATCAGCTGCAACAGCTGGATGAAATGCTGGATAAATTGCAGGATTGGAAAGACTATGCGGTTCTGCCCAAAAAGCAGCAACTGATTGCGCAGATGAAATCCCTTGTCGGCAGCGAAGAGCATCCGGAAGCCTTGTCGATCAAGATCAAGCGTTTGCAGGATGAATGGAAATCCCTCAGTAAAGGCGGTGGTCTGCACAAAGAAAATCAAGAACAGGATCAGGAACTCTGGGAAGATTTTCATCAAGCTGCGCAAATTGCCTATCAGCCGTGCCGTGAATATTTTGCCGAACAGGCTGCTATTCGTCAGCAGAATCTGGAGCGCTGCAAAGCGCTAGTCGAGCAGTTAAACGCTTACGAGCAAAATTATTCTTGGGATTCTGCCGACTGGAAAGCCGTTGAAAAAGTGGTGCGAGTGGCCCGTCAGGAGTGGCGCAGCTACTCACCAACCGAACGTGCGGCAACACAGCCCGTGCTGGCAGAGTTTGATGCTGTGTTAGGACGTATTGAGCAGAAGTTGAATGAGGAACGTAATAAAAATGCCGCGCAGAAACAGAGCCTGATAGCACATGCTCAACAATTGCTGGAGCAGGAAGATCTCCGCGCTGCAATAGAAGAGGTTAAGCAGCTGCAGGCTCAGTGGCAGCAGATTGGCATAATGGCGCGCTCGGTGGATCAAAAACTCTGGCGTGAATTCCGTGCAGCCTGCGATGCAATTTTTGCACGCAAGCAACAGCAGAGCGCGGAATTTAAAGAAGAGCTGGAGGCAAATCTGGCTGCTGCTGAACAACTGATTGCTGATATCCATAAATTGGCCGAATTAAATAACCAGGCGTTACTGGATGCGCGTAAGGAAATTACCGAATTGCAGCAGCAGTTCTCAGCGCTTGGGCTGTTACCCAAAGCTAAAGTGAGTGAAATAAAAAATGCATTTGCTCACGCAGTGGACGCGTTTGAGGCGAAGGTGAAGCGTGAGCGGCAACTGGCTCGTCAGCAGGTCTGGTTGAATCTGTTTGCTGCCAACGATGTTCTGCGGGAATGCCAGTGGTCGCTGCGCGAACTCACCGGCGCGGATCAGGCAGAGGCACGGAAAGCTGAGGCTATGGCCAACATTAATGCCGAACAGTTACCGGCTGGTGGCCTGAAAGCCTTGCAGCAAAAGCTGGAGTCCAATCCGGCTGAGACGAATGTTGAACAGAATCTCGCGGATCTGCGCCTGCTGTGCATCCGTGCGGAAATTCTTGCGGGTGCAACGACGCCGGCCGCAGATCAAGCTTTGCGGATGGAGTATCAGGTCAAACAGCTTGAACAGAATTTTGGTCAGAAGGCGAGCGACCCGCGCAGTGCGCTTGATGAGCTGGTCTTTGAGTGGCTGGCGGTCGGTCCGGTATCGGCCACAGCATACGAACCACTCTTCAAGCGCTTCCGTGATAGCTGGCAGAAAATCGCCAGCTAGAGGCGGATCATGGCCAGACCATCAGTCGTGCGTTTAACGGGTCGTTTTATCTACCGGGTGTTCCTGATCTGCCTGTTACTGCTGTTGGCTTATCAGTTATGGATCTTCGCCAACTTGTTGTGGTGGAAATGGTACAACCCGGTAGAGACCAGCTTTATGGCATTACGCCTGGAGGAGCTGCGTGAAAAAAATCCGAATGCCCGACTGCGTTACCAGTGGGTTCCCTATGAGCGTATTTCGGTTCATCTGAAACGCGCTGTGGTGGCGACGGAAGATGACAAATTCATTGACCACCACGGGTTTGATTGGGCTGGCATTAAGGTCGCATTAGAGAAAAACCAGCGGCGTGGGCGTTTGTCGGCCGGAGGTTCTACCATCACGCAGCAGCTGGCCAAGAACCTGTTTCTCTCGCCCAGGCGCAGCTATGTTCGCAAAGTGCAAGAAGCGGTTATCGCCGGCATGATGGAGCTGCTCTGGGACAAGCGCCGCATTCTGGAAGTCTATCTGAACGTGGTGGAGTGGGGCGATGGTGTCTACGGCGCGGAGGCGGCGGCGCATCATTATTACGGAGTCCCGGCGGCCAATCTTAATAAGGCACAGGCGGTGCGGATTGCCGTGATGCTGCCGAATCCGCGTCGCTTCGAGCGGCGCTACCCGGATTATCTGATCACCCACTCCCAGCGAATCCAGGCACGGATGCACTACACTCGTATCCCGGACTAGGCTGCGATGGCCATCCTCCAGTGCATTGCCTCCCAAATGTTCGCATGAACCACCAGCGGCACGGTTCTCGCTTGCGGGCTTTTACGTTACAATCGCGCGTTTTTATATTTCGGCAGCCGATGCCGGTTGGAAATCGTTAAACCTGTCATTACTTCATGAGGTGATTGTCATGCCTATTTACGAATATCAGTGTCAATCCTGTAGCCATGAATTGGAGGCGATTCAGAAGCTGAGCGAGGCCCCCCTGGTGGATTGCCCGGCTTGTACGCAACCGACGCTGAAAAAGAAAATCTCAGCCGCCGGCTTCCGCCTGAAAGGCGGTGGCTGGTATGAAACCGATTTTAAATCCGGCAACAAGAAAAACCTGGCTGGCGACAGCAGCACTTCCGGCAGCTCCGGTGATGCCAAGCCAGCCGCCGCCACGCCGGCCAACACTTGATCGGCAACTTTGCCGAAAATTTATCAGTGACTTTCAAGACAACAGGAAAATGCTATGCGCAGTGAATACTGTGGCGCTCTAAATGCCTCTTTTATTGATCAGGAAGTAACCCTCTGCGGATGGGTTGATCGTCGTCGCGACCACGGCGGTGTGATTTTTATCGATCTGCGTGACCGTGACGGTATTGTGCAGGTGGTGTTCGATCCTGACGGCAAAGAGAATTTTGCACTCGCCGATAAAGTGCGCAGCGAGTACGTCTTGCAAGTCACTGGCAAAGTACGGGCACGTTCGGCTGGGACCGTAAACCCGAATATGCCTACCGGTGAAATTGAGGTCTATGGCACGGGTTTGAAAATTCTCAACGAAGCCGAGACGATTCCGTTTCCACTGGACTCTTATGCCAACGTCGGTGAAGACGTGCGCTTGAAGTATCGCTTCCTTGATTTGCGTCGCGCAGAAATGCAGAAGAACCTGCGTTTTCGTTCACAAGTCACCAGCGCTATCCGCCGCTACCTGGATACCAACGGATTTGTCGACGTTGAAACCCCGATCCTGACTCGTGCCACCCCGGAAGGCGCGCGCGATTATCTGGTGCCCTCCCGCACCCACGATGGCAAGTTCTTCGCCTTGCCCCAGTCTCCCCAGTTGTTCAAGCAGTTGCTGATGGTTGCCGGCTTTGATCGTTATTATCAGATCGCCAAGTGTTTCCGTGACGAAGACCTGCGCGCGGATCGCCAGCCTGAATTTACCCAGATTGATATCGAAACATCCTTTATGTCGCAAGAGCAGATCATGTCGGTGACGGAAGGCATGGTGCGCGAACTCTTCCGGGAGCTGATGGGGGTGGAGTTCGACACACTGCAGCGTATGCCGTTCGCGGAAGCGATCGCCAAGTACGGCTCAGATAAACCTGACCTGCGCATCCCGCTGGAGATGGTGGATATCAAAGATCTGGTGACCGACGTCGAATTTAAGGTTTTCGCTGGTCCCGCAAACGATCCGAAAGCCCGCGTTACAGCCCTCAAGGTGCCGGGCGGCAATGACAAGCTGACCCGTAAGCAGATCGACGACTACACCAAGTTTGTCGGCATCTATGGGGCTAAAGGTCTGGCTTATATCAAAGTCAATGACAAAGCGGATCTTGAAGAAGGTCTGCAATCCCCCATCGTTAAGAATCTGCCGGTACCGGTTCGCGCCGCCATTCTCGAGCGTGTGGGTGCAGAAAACGGCGACTTGATCTTCTTCGGTGCTGACAAACACAAAGTTGTGACCGAGGCGTTGGGCGCGCTGCGTTGCAAGCTTGGTGCTGACCTGAACCTCTACACCTGTGAGTGGGCTCCGCTCTGGGTCGTGGATTTCCCCATGTTCGAAGAAGACGACAAGGGTAACTGGAGCGCACTCCATCACCCCTTTACCGCCCCCTCCTGCTCACCCGAAGAGCTGGTTGCCAATCCGGGTACAGCGTTGTCGCAGGCCTATGACCTGGTATTGAATGGCACAGAGTTGGGCGGAGGATCAGTCCGTATCCATACGCAATCCATGCAGGAAGCGGTATTCAACCTGCTTGGCATTAGTGAAGAAGAGCAGCGTGAAAAATTCGGCTTCCTGCTGGATGCGCTGAAATATGGCGCACCACCGCACGGCGGTCTGGCATTTGGTCTGGACCGTTTGATTATGTTGATGACCGGCTCCAGCTCAATCCGCGACGTTATCGCTTTCCCTAAAACTCAGAGCGCAGCTTGTGTGATGACCGACGCGCCGGGTATGGTAGATGAGTTGCAATTGCGTGAATTGCACATTCGCTTACGGAAGAAAGAGCAGGCTACCCAAGCCGCTGAATAGGGCGGGGACCAGGCTGGAGGACAAAACACGCAGTTTCCTTGAGCGCATAACACCTCCCTGGGCGCACACACGCCCGGGGAGTTTTCGGTGCGCTACGTACCGGCGACGCTAAGTCCTCCCTCCCTTCCTCGATAACCTGTAGATAACGTAAGTCGGCTAAGCCTCCGGGCATGACCCGACCACAATAAAGTTTGGAGGAACACCATGGCTGGACACAGCAAATGGGCGAATATCAAACACCGTAAAGCCCGCCAAGATGCCAAAAGAGGCAAAATCTTTACTAAAGTCATTCGTGAACTCACTGTAGCGGCCAAAGGTGGCCCCAATCCTGCCGATAACCCACGCTTACGCGCTGCGGTCGATAAGGCCCTCGCGGAAAACATGAAGCGCGACACCATCGATAAAGCTATTGCTCGCGGTGCCGGCACGGCGGAAGGCGATAATTACGAAGAGATTACCTATGAAGGTTATGGTGTTGGCGGCGTAGCATTTATCGTTGAATGCATGACCGATAACCGTAACCGTACGGTTGGTGAAGTGCGCCATGCCTTTACCAAACGTGGTGGAAACCTCGGCACCGACGGCTCAGTGGCCTATCTGTTCAGCCGCAAGGGCCAGATCAGTTTTGCGCCCGAGGTCGATGAAGACAAACTGATGGAAGCGGCACTGGAAGCCGGCGCAGACGATGTCATTACCAACGACGATGGATCTTACGATGTGATGACCTCATTCGAAGAGTATCTCAATGTCAAAGATGCGCTGCTCGCCGCGGGCTTCACCCCCGCCAATGCTGAGATCGCCATGATTCCCTCAGTGACAGTTACTCTGGATAAAGACGGTGCGGAAAAAATTCTTGGGCTGGTAGATATGCTCGAAGACCTGGATGATGTCCAGAACGTTTACACCAATGCCGACATTCCCGACGATGTGATGGAGCAACTGAACTCATAACTTCATTTCTTCCCGCGGCAACCGGTTTCCCGGCTTGCCGCGGCGCTTGCGCTTGCGACAGACGCCACTCCATGTGACACTTCCCCCATCTTTTATTGCGCGCAATCATCCTTATGGCACTGATCTTGGGTATTGACCCTGGCTCCCGTAAAACCGGTTTCGGTATCATCAACGCCGTCGGGCAAAAGATGGAGTACGTTACCAGCGGCGTAATTCGCGTGCCCGAACTCGACCTGCCTGATCGCCTCAAAATTATTTTTGATTCGGTGACTCAAATAATCCAGCAGTATTGCCCCCAGCAGATGGCCATTGAGCAGGTGTTCATGGCTAAGAATGCCAGCTCGGCCCTGAAGCTGGGGCAGGCCCGAGGGGCAGCGATTGTGGCAGCGGTTGCTCTGGATCTGCCCGTTTCTGAATACGAGGCACGCAAGGTTAAACAATCGGTTGTAGGACATGGCGCAGCGGATAAAACCCAGGTGCAGCACATGGTAAAAACCTTGCTGAGGCTGCCGGCTGAGCCGCAGGAGGATGCGGCAGATGCGCTTGCAGTAGCTTTATGCCATGCAAATACGCAACAACATTTAATTAAACTCGCCGGCTCCAGTAGCTTCCGTCGGGGCAGGGTGATTTAACTAAAGATAAAGCCACAATTCGAATGAAGCTCGCCGGGGATTTTATTGAAATCCTGGCCTGCCCCAAACGATTAATGAGAGTGAGTTTTCATGATAGGACGTTTACGCGGAACCGTTGTCGAGAAGCAGCCTCCTTTTTTGCTGCTGGACGTCAGCGGTGTAGGTTACGAGTTGCAGGCTCCTATGACCACTTTTTATCGATTGCCCGCACCAGGTGCGGAAGTGGTGTTGCACACACATCTTTCTATTACAGAAAACCTGCACCAGCTCTTTGCGTTTATTGATCAGCGCGATCGTGCGCTGTTTCGCACATTAATCAAAGTAAATGGTGTTGGCCCAAAACTGGCAATCGCAATTCTGTCAGGTATGGAAGCAGATGATATTGCGCGCTGCGTTCGTGAACAGAATGTCACCGCATTGACCAAAGTACCGGGCATCGGAAAGAAAACCGCCGAGCGTTTGATTATTGAATTGCAGGACCGGCTTAAAACGTGGGATCTGCCTCATGCAGAACAATCAACGAACCACCCGCAACTGGGTGCAACGATTATCAGCGATGTTCTGGCGGAAGCTGAAAGTGCATTAATCGCTCTTGGCTACAAACCTGTTGAAGCAGCGAAGATGATTGCCTCGGCGGCGAAGCATCATCCTGATGCGAGCAGTCAGGAACTGATCCGTTTGGCTTTGCGCAGCATAGCGTCGGCCTGAATCTGATGGCGAAAAAATTATGATTGAAACAGATCGTTTAATTGCTCCAGCCGCCAAAGATCGTGAAGATCAACTGGATCGAGCGGTGCGTCCCCGAAGTCTGGCAGATTATGTCGGCCAGCCGGTGGTTCGTGAACAGATGGAAATATTTATCGGGGCGGCAAAAAAACGCAGTGAAGCCTTGGATCACACGCTGGTTTTCGGGCCGCCCGGGTTGGGCAAAACCACCCTGGCAAATATTATTGCGAACGAAATGGGCGTTTCGTTAAAAAGTACTTCCGGCCCGGTGCTGGAAAAAGCCGGTGATCTGGCCGCACTGATGACTAATCTCGAACCGGGCGATGTATTGTTCATCGATGAGATTCATCGGCTAAGCCCGGTGGTAGAAGAGATTCTTTATCCCGCCATGGAAGATTTTCAGCTGGACATCATGATCGGTGAAGGGCCGGCAGCGCGTTCTATTAAATTGGATCTGCCGCAATTCACACTCGTCGGTGCGACTACTCGTGCGGGTTTGCTCACATCGCCGCTGCGTGATCGTTTCGGGATTGTACAGCGTCTTGAGTTTTATAACGTAGCGGATCTCACGCACATCGTGGCCCGCTCGGCCGCCTTGCTCGGGGTTAGCATGGAGCCTCAGGGGGCTGCAGAAATTGCCAAGCGTTCCCGGGGGACGCCGCGCATTGCAAACCGTCTGCTGCGTCGCGTGCGCGATTTTGCGGAGATGAAAGGTAATGGCATTGTCACTGCGGATATGGCTGATGGTGCGCTTAATATGTTGAACGTCGATGATCGTGGATTTGATCACATGGATCGTCGTTTGCTGCTGGCTATGATGAATAATTTTGATGGCGGTCCAGTGGGGGTCGAAAGTCTGGCTGCGGCGATCAGCGAGGATCGCGGAACCATTGAAGATGTGATCGAACCCTACCTGATTCAGCAGGGTTTCATGGCGCGCACACCGCGCGGGCGTATTCTGACTGCAAACGCGTATCTGCATTTCGGAATCAACATGCCTAAACGACTGCAGGACGATGCAGAATAATAGACTGCAGATTTAATCACTTCGGAAATTCGCACATGAAAGCTTTTGCGTTAACGGTCCGCGTTTATATAGAAGATACTGATGCAGGCGGGATTGTTTACTACGTCAACTATTTAAAGTTCATGGAGCGATCCCGTACAGAATTTTTACGTAGCCTGGGGTATGATAAGCCGGCCATTCTGGACGGCGGGCTTTTGTTGGTCGTTCACTCTGCACAAGTCACTTACCGGCGTCCGGCACGTCTGGATGATCAGCTGGAAGTGACGACCGAAGTGGTCAAAATTGGGCGGACGTACGTAGAGTTTCAACAGAACATTCTGCGCGGGAACGAATTGTTGTGCGCGGGTCTAATCCGCATCGCTTGTGTCAGCGGTGAGTCGATGAAACCCAGCCCAATCCCCGCCGCCATGTTCGAACGTATCAAATCGCACACCATTACTAACTAAGAGCTACCGAGTGCTATGTCAGAAGCTGAAAATACCTTATCGATCTGGAGTTTGATTGCTGAAGCCAGTTTCGTTGTGCAACTGGTTATGTTGATTCTCTTCCTCGCCTCCATGGTTTCCTGGGTGATGATTTTTCAGCGCGGTATGTACCAGCGCAAAGCCCATAACTCCTTCCTCGCCTTTGAAAAACAATTCTGGTCCGGCATTGATCTCAATCAGTTGTTCCGCCAGAGCAACGGACGTACCGATATTAATGGTGTGGAAAATATCTTCCGTGCGGGCTTCAAAGAGTTTACCCGTCTCCGTCAACAGACCGGTGCCGATCCAGACGCAGTGATGGAAGGATCGCAGCGTGCGATGCGTGTGGCTTTAGCGCGCGAAGAAGAAAAGCTGGAAGCAGGATTGCCATTTCTGGCTAGTGTTGCTTCCGTCAGCCCTTACATTGGCTTGTTCGGAACGGTATGGGGGATCATGAACTCGTTCCGGGGACTCGCGAATGTGCATCAGACTACCTTGGCTACAGTGGCTCCTGGTATCTCGGAAGCACTGATTGCCACAGCGATTGGTCTTTTTGCGGCGATTCCCGCGGTACTCGCCTACAACCGTTACTCAACTCGTGCCGAAGCATTGATGGGAAACTATCAGACGTTTGCAGAAGAGTTTTCTGCAATTTTGCACCGTCAGGTACACAGCAAGCAGGTGTCCTCCTGAGTTAATCCAAATTTTCAGGGTTAGACGATATGTCCGGATTTGGTCCGAAAGTAAAAAAGAAGCCGATGGCAGAGATAAACGTGGTGCCTTACATCGACGTGATGCTGGTGCTGTTGATCGTGTTCATGGTGGCTGCCCCCATGCTCACACAAGGCGTAAAGGTAGATCTGCCGCAGGCCGCTTCAGAGCCTATTGATAATAAAGATGAAGAACCCGTAACCGTTTCCGTTAAGAAAGATGGAAGTTACTACATTACTCTTGGCGGTGATGCAGAACAGGCTCGTCCTCTCGCCGAAATCAAAGAGATGGTGAGTAAAGTACTGCGTCAGAGTCCCAAAACGCTTATCTTGGTGCAAGGCGACCACAGCGTAGATTACGGTGTGGTGGTGTCATTGATGAGTGAGTTACAAAGTGCCGGGGCACCGTCAGTCGGCTTGGTTACAGAACCTCCGCGTTAGGTACTTATGAAGCTCGACAAATTTTTAACAGTACCGGTATTGCTCAGTGTAACGCTGCATACAGCGTTACTCATTCTTGTTGCGGGTAACTGGCTGCAGAGCAAACCCGAAGAAACGGTATATAAGCCGCATTATGTAAAAGCGACGCTCGTCGACATGACTCCCAAAGCGATAGCTGCTCCACAGCAACCAAAACCCCAGGTGTTGGATGGCCAGCGCAAGCAGCAACAGGAGCGTAAACGCCAGGAAGAGCAGGAGCGCCAGCAGGCTGAGGCGAAGCGCATCGAGCAAAAGAAAGAACAAGAAGCAAAGGCCAAGGCAGAAGAAGCGCGTCTGCAGAAAATAAAAACCGAACAGGCAAAGCAGGCTGAAGCTAAAGCAAAAGCCGAACAGCAACGCAAAAAGGAAGAGGAAGAAAAAAAACGTCAAGCCGAGGCTGAACGGAAAAAGCGGGAACAGCAGCAACGTGAAGCCATGGAGCGACTTGAGGCGGCACTACAGAAGGAAGAGCAGTTTCTTAGTGAACGTAGTGATGATGCCAATGTCCAGAGCTACGAAGCATTGATTCAAGAAAGAATTATCCAGAATTGGAGTCGCCCGCCATCTGCAAGAAATGGTATGCAGGCCATTCTGGAAATTAATATGGTTCCTACCGGACAGGTTGTGAACGTGCGCGTGATAAAAAGCAGTGGTGATGTTGCGTTTGATCGTTCTGCGGAGCAAGCCGTGAAGCGGGTTGATCGCTTCAGCGAAATCATGGGCATGCCGTCCGACTTGTTTGAACGTAACTTTCGAGTATTCCGATTATTATTCCAGCCAGAGGATTTACGTCAGTGAAACGTTATTTGCTGTTTTTTGTGCTCTTTATTTCAGGAATTGCACAAGCCCAGTTAACAATTCAAATTTCCCGGGGGGCTGATAATCCAACGCGTATAGCCGTGGTGCCTATGGCCACGCAAGGTCTGGCGCTGTCAGAGGATATCAGTCAGATTATCAGTAACGACCTCGAATTTACCGGACAATTTGCGGCAATTCCGCGCACGGATATGTTGTCTTTCCCACGTAACGAAGCTGAAGTGCACTACCGCGACTGGAATGTATTGAAAGCTGAGTATTTGTTGATAGGCTCTGTAGAACAGCGTGCGGGACGCTACTACGCCAGTTATCAATTATTTGATGTGCTGGGGCAACGTAAAGTATTGCCCAAACTGTCGGTTGATGGCACAGAAGCTCAATTGCGTGATCTAGCGCACCACATCAGTGACAAGGTTTATGAAACTATTACCGGTATTCGTGGCATATTTTCTACCAAACTGATTTATGTGGAAGCATTTCAGAAACAAGGTACGAAAGATAAATACCGTTTGATGCTTTCGGATGTTGATGGTGCTCGCTCGCGTTTACTGCTTGAATCTGCCGAGCCAATTATGTCACCGATGTGGTCGCCGGATGGGCGCCGCATAACATATGTTTCTTTCGAATCTAATCGTCCTGCAGTTTATATTCAGGAAATTGCGACAGGAAAAAGAGAGCAACTTACAAACTTTAAAGGATTAAATGGTGCGCCTGCATGGTCACCTGATGGTCAGCGTCTGGCATTAGTTTTGTCGAAGGATGGCAACCCGGAAATTTATATGTTGAATATTATTACCCGGCAATTAACGCGCATGACAAATCATTTTGGAATTGATACAGAACCTGCATGGACAACGGATGGTACTGGCATTATTTTCACCTCCAATCGCGGAGGAAAGCCACAAATATACCAAGTAAATGTTGCAACTTTGCAGGTGGAGCGTGTAACCTTTGACGGCGAGCAAAACACTCGTGGTCGCGTCTCTCCTGATGGTAAAAGCTTGGTTATGGTTCATCAACGCGGTGGTACTTATCACCTCGCTGCGCAAGACCTGAAGACAGGAAATTTACGCATTTTGACAGAGACAGATTTAGACGAGTCGCCTACTATAGCTCCGAATGGCGCTATGCTGATGTATGCGACCCGCTTTGGTGGTAAGGGTATACTGGCCGCGGTTTCCTTGGATGCCAGAACCAGAGTTCGTCTACCATCAAAACAAGGTGATGTGCGGGAACCCGCATGGTCACCATTTTTTTAATTAAACCTCAGTACTGCTAGTTCACCACTTGATTGGAGTTACACACACATGATCACTAAATCATTAAAACAAGGTTTAACCTTAGCCGTAATTATGTCTTTCCTGGTTGGTTGCTCCAGCAGCAGCACTCAGGATCAAGATACCACCACCACCACTGCTCCAGTGGTTTCTGAAGAAACTTACAACGATGTTGAAGAGCAGGCACCGCTGGAAACCATCGTATACTTTGACTTCGACCAAGCCACTCTCAAGCCTGAAACTCGTGCGCTGCTGTTGGCTCACGCAGATCGCCTGAAGTCTTCAAACAGTTCTGCCCGTCTGGAAGGTCATGCTGACGAGCGCGGTTCTCGCGAATACAACATTGCTCTGGGTGAGCGTCGTGCAAACGCCGTACGTGACTTCCTGGTACTGCAAGGTGTAAGCGCATCTTCTTTGGAAGTTGTGAGCTACGGTGAAGAGCGTCCGCTGGCTAATGGCAGTGACGAATCTTCCTACGCTCAAAACCGTCGTGTAGAACTGAAATACTAATTAAGAGTCCGCAACCTGTATGTTGAGATACCTGTTAGCTGCTGTTCTGTTTTTTGCAGTCCCTGCATCCCAGGCCCAGGTACGGGTTGTTGAGTCTTCACCCCAGAGACCACTCTCTGGGGTGGCTCAACCGATTGAATCGGTTAATGCCCAAACAAATGCATATTTTGAACTCCAATCACTCAAGGAAGAAGTTTCTCTGCTACGAGGTTTGGTAGAGGAACAAGCTCACGAAATTTCCCGTTTAAAACAGCAGCAAATGGATAATTACATTGATCTTGATAAACGCTTGAGCGCTTTATCGGGTCGCGGTGGTAATGTTGCTCCTGTCGATAGTTCTGTTCTGTCGCCGTCACCGGTTCAAAGTGCAGGTGGCGGCGTCTCTCCATCAAATACCACTAGTGCGCTCGGTGAAGCCGAGGTCTATGCTGCGGCATATAATTTATTGAAGCAGCGTCAGGTTGATTCGGCTATTGCCGCATTTAAAGATCATCTGTCCCGATTCCCTAATGGTGCCTATGCAGGCAACAGTTATTATTGGTTGGGAGAGATCTATCTGCTGAAGAATGAACTCGCTGATTCGCGGGATTGGTTCACCCAGCTGATAGAAAAATTTCCTATTGATAGAAAAGTGCCTGATGCCAAATTTAAACTGGGTAAGGTGTATCACTTGCTCGGGGATAATGCTCAAGCGCGCAAGCTACTTCAGGAAGTGGCGGCTGGCAGTGGTGATTCTGCTCGATTAGCAAAACAGTATATGCAGGATAATTTCTAAATATTGATCGGAGTGTTGATCAATATTTTTTGCCTTAAATTGGCAAATATAAAACTTAAATTGGCGAACATAAAAGAGTGGGGCCAACCTTGCGGTTAGCCCCATAGCTTTCCAGCTCCTCCCCAGGTTTTACTTTAATTACTGGAAATCCGATAATTAAAGCTCAGCATCCTGCTGAATAACCCTGTTTCCACTCTTGTGCCATTCTTCCGTAGTTACATCCCTATGTGGCACCTATTCCGTTGTAGTCCCTTGTAGAGTGGGGCGCTTCCTTTGACCTTTCCTGGCCTGGGCACATCAATGTCTACTTCCTTGTTAGAAGCTATTCTCCAGCAAAGCGGTTCTCTTAAATAGTCGAGAATATCGCTATTTTTTGTAGGAAATTGACTACAGGATGACGCAGATATTTGAGCGAAGATAGTCGTTATAACCCTCTTTGTTAATAAAAAATTATTTAAAATCAATGCTTTAGTGACGTAGGGTGGGAAGGTGGTGCGGATTAGTCTGTGTGTGGAACTGCACAGTAAAAGAGGTGGTGGTGCGGCGAGTAATATGGGGTCGCCTCAAGTGAGGCGACCCCTGCGGGGATTAAAGGTTATCCAGGTATTTCTCGGCATCCAGGGCGGCCATACAGCCCGCGCCGGCAGAAGTAATTGCCTGACGATAGACATGATCAGCTACGTCGCCTGCAGCAAATACGCCTGGAATATTGGTTCCGGTGGCATTGCCGTGCAAGCCGCTATTGACGTTGATATAACCGTCCTTCATGTCGAGCTGGCCAGCAAAAATATCGGTGTTAGGTTTGTGACCGATGGCGATGAAGACACCGGCAACATCAATTTCCTGAGTGCTGCCATCCTGAGTGCTCTTTAAACGTAAACCGGTAACACCGCTGTCTTCACCAAGAACCTCTTCCAGAGTGTGGTTCCAGATAATACGCACGTTGCCGTTTTCAGCTTTGGCCAGTAGCTTATCTTGCAGAATTTTTTCAGACTTCAGTTTGTCGCGACGATGGATCAAGGTGACTTCGCTGGCAATATTGGAAAGATACAGAGCCTCTTCTACAGCGGTATTACCTCCACCCACTACGGCAACTTTCTGGCCCCGGTAAAAGAACCCGTCACAGGTTGCACAGGCACTGACACCTTTACCCATGAAAGCTTCTTCTGATGGAAGACCAAGGTATTGTGCGGAGGCACCGGTAGCGATGATCAGTGCATCACAGGTGTAGGTACTGGTCCCGATCAACTTGAACGGACGCTCAGTCAACACAGTCTCATGAATATGATCGAATATGATCTGGGTATCGAAACGTTCAGCATGCTCTTGCATCTGCTGCATTAAATCTGGACCCTGCAGATCGTGAGGACCGCCGGGCCAGTTTTCCACTTCGGTAGTGGTCGTTAATTGACCACCTTGTTGCATGCCGGTAATAACAACGGGCTTCAGGTTAGCACGAGCGGCATAGATGGCGGCGGTATAGCCGGCAGGGCCTGAACCCAGAATAATCAGTTGATGGTGCTGTACGTCACTCATGATAGTTATCCTTAAAGCATTAAGAAGTTAGGAATAGAACGTGGAAATTTGGTGGCCATGATAAGTGAATCCACCAAGGGGAGCAAAATTGTCTGGTTCAATACGAGATATTGCCTGAGGCTATGGGGTTCCGGCAGGTTAACAGTTAACGTTTATTAAACAAATATTGAGCTGTCTTCTTTATGTAGTGGTAAAAACCCCGTTAATTATTACAATAGGGCGCGAAATACTCTTCATTACTCGGGAATGTGCTTTTGAAATCAAATACTTCCAGTCGGAAAGCGGCGCCTGCGGCACCTGAACCCGGTGTTTTTCTACGCATCGTGAAAGAGGGGGCTTTGATCGGCTTTGTGGCCATTTGCCTGTTTTTGTTGTTGGCTATGTTTAGTTACGATCCGGGCGATCCGGGTTGGTCGCGCACGGGGGTAAACGGCCGTGTCCAGAACGCGGGCGGCCCTTTTGGTGCGTGGATTGCTGATGTCTCCTTTTCGTTATTTGGGTATCTCGCTTATCTTTTTCCTGTCATGTTGGCCTACCGTGCGTGGATTGTTTTCCGCGACCGTGCGCATCGCACGCCGCCGGATTGGATCCTGGTTGGCTTACGATTGGTAGGGTTCATTCTGGTTATGGTTGCCGGCACGGGCCTTGCGGCAATGAACTACGGCAGTGAAGTATCGGATCTACCTTACTCTCATGGGGGGCTGCTCGGCGCTTCTGTCTCAAGCGCTGTGGACGGTGCCTTCAGCTACACCGGTGGTACGCTGCTGCTGATCGCGGTTTTTTTGTTTGGCATGACCATTTTCACTGATCTCTCATGGCTGGCACTGATGGATGAGATTGGCCGCTTGACCTTGTTGCTCATCAGCAAAATCCAGGAAAAGTGGGTGCATTATCAGCGCCAGCGCCATGAGAAAAAACTGGCTAATGAAGCTCAGCAGCATCGCCGCGAAGTAGTGGCACAACATGCAAAAGTGGAAGCCAAACGCATTCCGCCTATCATCACTGAACCACCGAAAAAACCCGCAGCTAGCCCGCGGGTGCAAAAAGAGAAGCAGGTTTCATTATTTGAAACGTTGGATACCGGTGTGGTGGGGGAGTTGCCGGCATTGAACCTGCTCGATCCCGCTGACAAACGCAGTGATAAAGGCTTCTCCAAAGAATCACTCGAAGCTATGTCAAAACTGCTGGAATTGAAACTCAAAGATTTCGGTATTGAAATTGAAGTGGTTTCAGTCCTGCCGGGTCCGGTGGTGACCCGGTTTGAAATCCAGCCTGCGCCGGGTATTAAAGCCAGCCGGATTTCCGGGTTGGCCAAAGATCTCGCGCGGTCCCTGGCGGTGGTCAGCGTGCGGGTAGTTGAAGTAATCCCCGGCAAATCGGTGATGGGGATCGAAATCCCCAACGAACACCGTGAGATTGTCCGCTTGAGCGAAGTTATTGCGTCTGAGGCTTATGAGAATTCCCGTTCGCCGTTGACCATGGCGCTGGGGCATGACATTGCCGGTGAGCCGGTGATTGCGGATCTCGCGCGGATGCCGCACTTATTGGTAGCGGGCACCACCGGCTCCGGTAAATCCGTTGGTGTGAACGTGATGCTGCTGAGTCTGCTGTACAAGTCGACACCCAAAGAAGTGCGACTTATTCTGGTGGACCCGAAAATGCTGGAACTGTCGGTTTATGAAGGTATTCCTCATCTGCTGACACCGGTCATTACGGATATGAAAGATGCAGCGAATGGCTTGCGCTGGTGCGTCGGCGAGATGGAGCGGCGCTATAAATTAATGGCCGCGTTGGGAGTGCGGAACCTGGCGGGCTTCAATCGCAAAATTGAAGACGCGAACAAGGCAGGTACGCCCATTGCGGACCCTTTGTTCAAACCGGAGGAAAACTTTGAAGCAGGTGAGGCGGAAGCAACGCCACCTAACCTGGAACCTCTGCCGATGATCGTCGTCGTGATCGATGAATTTGCCGATATGATGATGATCGTGGATAAGAAAAAAGTAGAGCAGTTGATCGCGCGTATCGCACAAAAAGCGCGGGCTGCGGGTATTCATTTGATTCTGGCTACTCAGCGTCCATCCGTCGATATTATTACCGGTCTTATCAAAGCCAACGTGCCGACGCGTATGGCATTCCAGGTTTCCTCCAAGATAGATTCCCGTACGATTCTTGATCAAGGTGGTGCAGAACAACTGTTAGGGCATGGCGACATGCTTTACTTGCCTCCGGGAACCAGTATTCCAATGCGGGTACACGGTGCCTTTGTGGATGATCACGAAGTTCACAAAGTGGTAGGCGATTGGAAAAAGCGCGGTCAACCCAACTACATCGACGGCATTACCGATGACAGTAATAACAGTATTCCTGTGCCCGGGTTGAGTGGTGGCGATGGTGAAGACGGCGGCGATAACGGTGAGGGCGATGCACTTTATGATGAGGCGGTTGCTTTTGTGATTGAATCACGCAAAGCATCCATTTCGTCGGTGCAGCGGAAACTGCGTATCGGCTATAACCGGGCGGCACGTCTGATTGAAACAATGGAAGCTGCCGGTGTCGTATCTTCGGCTGGCCATAACGGCAATCGGGAAGTTCTGGTTCCCGGCGGCAATCGTTAATTAATTTTCTGGAATAATTATGTTGATGAGAATATTGTTTTTGTGCGGCGTATTTATTTCCGCTGCCGCATTCGCCGACCAGGATCAGAGCGCAACGCAATTGCGCAAGCACCTCGATGCAATGACTACCTTGCAAGGCAAGTTCAACCAAAGTTTATTTGATGAGCAAGGGGAAAAACTGGAAGAAAGCCAAGGCAGTTTTGCCTTGCAGCGTCCGGGAAAATTCTATTGGAAAACCGAGGCACCGTTCCCACAGTTATTGGTATCCAATAACAAAACTATCTGGTTATATGACCCCGATCTGGAGACGGTTAACGAGCGGCCTTTCAGTAATGACCTGCAACAAACTCCAGCGTTATTGTTAAGTGAAGACGTTGAGAAATTACGCCAGAATTTTACCGTCACATATAAAGCTGGAGATAAGAATACTCATCGCTTTACCTTGACCCCGAAGGTCACCGATGGGTTATTTCAACAGCTGATCCTCATATTTACCGGTGATGATCTGAAAGAATTTCATATTCAGGACAGTCTCGGGCAGCTGTCTCAATTCACCTTGACCAACGTTAAACGCAACCAGCCTGTAGCCGCAACATTATTTGAATTCACCCCGCCACCGGGTGTGGAAATATTGAGGAATTAATGAGCGGCGATCTGTTTGGTTCTCCTCCCGTCTATCAACCGCTCGCGGCGCGTATGCGCCCGCGTACGCTTGATGACTACATTGGCCAGGAACATCTGCTAGGTCCGGGCAAACCCTTACGTGAAGCCGTTGTGCGCGGCCAATTGCACTCCATGATCCTGTGGGGACCACCGGGAGTGGGGAAGACTTCGCTGGCTAAATTATTTGCCGAGCAGGCCCACGCACGCTTTGAAACCTTGTCGGCCGTGTTGTCCGGTGTAAAAGAAATTCGGGCTGCGGTTGCCATCGCTGAGCAAGAGCGTGTTGGCAGCGGACGTAAAACCATTTTATTCGTGGACGAGGTTCATCGTTTCAATAAATCCCAACAAGATGCTTTCCTGCCCTATGTGGAAGATGGCACGCTGATTTTTATTGGTGCCACGACTGAAAATCCTTCCTTTGAATTAAATAACGCGCTGCTTTCTCGTTGCCGTGTGTATGTGTTGCGGGGTTTAGGGCAGGAGCAGTTGTGCCGTGTACTGCAGCAAGCTTTGACGGACGGTGAACGAGGTCTGGGCAAGCAGCAGGTTAGGGTAGATGAAGAGACATTAAATACCCTTGCGCTAGCGGCTGATGGTGATGCACGCAAAGCCCTGAACCTGCTCGAGATAGCTGCAGATCTTGCGGATGATCAACAGGGTGTAAAAGTCATTGATCGGGATGTTCTTGCCGAAGTGCTTGCCAGTGATGTGCGTCGTTTTGATAAAGGCGGCGATTTGTTTTATGAGCAGATTTCAGCGCTGCACAAAGCCGTGCGCGGCTCGTCGCCGGATGGTGCGCTATATTGGCTGGCGCGCATGCTCGACGGTGGCTGCGATCCGCTTTATATCGCCCGGCGGGTGGTGCGCATGGCAACGGAAGACATTGGTAATGCCGATCCCCGTGCGCTGCCGTTGGCATTGAGCGCCTGGGATACCCAGGAGCGACTGGGCAGCCCGGAAGGCGAGTTGGCGATAGCACAGGCGGTTGTTTATCTTGCCGCAGCGCCTAAAAGTAATGCTGTGTATAATGCGTTCAAATTGGCCAAGGCAGATGTCCAGCAATTACCTGCTTACGATGTACCCGTGCATTTACGCAACGCACCGACAAAGTTGATGAAGTCCATGGATTACGGGGCGGAATATCGTTACGCTCACGACGAGCCCGGTGCATATGCAGCGGGTGAAAATTACTTACCGGAAGAGATTGCTGAGCGCCGTTATTACCAGCCGGTCGATCGTGGCCTGGAGCTAAAGATTCAGGAGAAACTGGCTCACTTCCGCACATTGGATGCCCGAAGTGCACTGCAACGTTATAAAAAATAACGATTTTGTAATGGGAATTTCTTCATGCAATGGTTAGCGGTCGCAGTGGGTGGCGCTCTCGGAGCCATGGCGCGGTTCGGCGTGATAAATTATCTGGCACCGATTGCCGGTAATCGTTTTCCTTTGGGTACACTCTGCGTCAATATCTCCGGCTCATTTTTGATTGGTGTATGTTACGTGGTGCTTAATGAAAAGCTTGCGACTGCCCCGGAGTGGCGGTTATTAATTGTCCCGGGCTTTCTCGGTGCGTTTACCACGTTCTCAACATTTTCTCTTGATGCTTTGGCGCTCTGGGAAAATGGCATGCCAATGACCGCTGTCACTTACGTGTTGGCCACAGTTGTCGGTTGTCTGCTGGCGGTAACAGCTTCAGTTTTAATGACTCAACGATTTTTTTAACATTGTAATTTCTATCAACCTTCTTACGTAATAAGCGACCATGTTAGATTCAAAATTAATTCGCACCAATCCCGAAGCCGTTGCCGCAGCGCTTGCCAAACGTGGTTATGTGCTTGACGTTGAACGTATTAAAGCGCTGGAAGAAGAACGTAAAATTATCCAGACCAAAACTGAAACGCTGCAACAGGAGCGCAACGCGCGCTCCAAAAATATTGGTAAAGCCAAGGCAGCCGGTGAAGACATTGCGCCACTGATGCAGGCGGTAGAGCAGCTGAAGCAGGATTTGACAGCGGCAGAAGCTGAGCTGGAAAAAGTGCAGGATTCGCTTGATGAGTTCCTGCACGGCGTGCCCAATATGCCTGCCAATGAAGTGCCGGAAGGTAAAAGCGAAGAAGATAATGTGGAGATCCGCCGCTGGGGCGCTCCCCGTGATTTTGATTTTCCTGTCCTCGACCATGTTGACCTTGGTGAGAAACTTGGCGGTCTTGATTTTGATACCGCGAGCAAAATCACCGGTTCCCGGTTCGCTGTGTTACGTGGCGGCATTGCGCGGCTGCATCGTGCCTTGGTTCAGTTCATGCTGGACACGCACATTAACGAACATGGTTACGAAGAAGTTAACGTTCCGTTTATTGTGAATGCGGATTCATTATTCGGGACTGGACAATTACCAAAGTTTGAAGAAGATTTGTTCAAACTGACGGATGAGCGTGGGTTTTATCTGATTCCTACTGCTGAAGTTCCGGTTACTAACATGCTGCGCGATGAGTTACTGGAAAGTGCAGAACAATTGCCGTTGAAACTGGTGTGTCATTCACCGTGTTTTCGCAGTGAGGCGGGCAGTTACGGTCGCGATACCCGCGGTATGATTCGTCAGCACCAGTTCGAGAAAGTAGAGTTAGTGCAGTTTGTCCGTGCAGAAGAGTCTGACGCAGCGTTGGAAGCCTTGGTCGGTCATGCGGAAGTTATCCTGCAAAAACTGGGTTTGCCCCATCGCACGGTTATTCTGTGTGGTGGTGACATCGGTTTTTCCGCCGCAAAAACTTACGATATTGAAGTGTGGGTCCCCTCACAACAGAAATATCGTGAGATTTCTTCATGCAGTAATTTCCGCGATTTCCAGGCGCGCCGTATGAAAGCCCGCTATCGCAATCCCGAGACTGGCAAGCCGGAATTGTTACATACCTTGAACGGCTCGGGCCTCGCTATCGGTCGCACGCTCCTCGCGATTCTGGAAAATTATCAGCAGGCGGATGGCAGTGTGGTCGTGCCGGAGATACTGCGTCCTTATATGGGTGGCACGGCGCTGTTAAGTCGTTAAGCTCAAGGAGCTGGCTGCTGTCGGCAGTCAGCTCGTCCATGATTGAACCGGATGAAGCCGGTTATCAATTCGGTGTATTCCCCTATTATCTTTGCGTAGACCTATGGATTATTTTCCCGTCTTCCTCGATTTAAAAGCACGTCGCTGCCTGCTGGTCGGTGGCGGTGAGGTCGCTACCCGTAAGGGGCGGATGCTGACCAAAGCCGGCGCGGTTTTGCGTATAGTCGCACCAGAGGTATCTCGGGAATTGCGTGAGCTGGTCCAGCAGTGTCAGGGTGAAATTCATCTGCGCGAATACCACACGACGGATGTGGATGATTGTGTGCTCGTTATCGCGGCGACAGATATAGATTCGCTCAATCGCCAGATCTCTCAGGATGCGCAAGCCAAACACATACCAGTGAATGTGGTGGATAACCCGGCGCTGTGTTCCTACATTACCCCGGCAATTATTGATCGTTCGCCGCTGGTGATCGCGGTCTCCAGCGGCGGTGAAGCACCGGTGCTGGCGCGAATGATCCGCACGCGACTGGAAACGTTGATCCCCGCCAGTTATGGCAAGCTTGCGACCTTGGCGAGTCGCTGGCGCGAGCGAGTAAAAAGCCGATTTGCGGATACAGATCAGCGTCGTCGTTTTTGGGAAAAAATCCTGCAAGGTCCTTCCGCAGAGCTGGTTTTTAATGGGCAGGATGCGCAGGCGGACGAGGTAATATCCGAAGCGATTCAAGCGGATGATTCAAGTCTGACGCAAGGCGAAGTGTATCTGGTGGGCGGCGGTCCAGGTGATCCTGAACTGTTAACGCTGCGTGCCCTGCGCTTGATGCAGCAGGCAGATGTGGTGCTTTACGATCGTCTGGTATCCGATGGTGTGATGGAGCTGGTGCGACGAGATGCAGAAAGAATTTACGTGGGTAAGCGGCGTAGTGAACACGCCATGGAGCAGGAAAATATCAACCAGCTGTTAGTGGATCTGGCACAGCAGGGTAAACGTGTGCTGCGTTTGAAAGGCGGCGATCCATTTATCTTCGGGCGGGGCGGCGAAGAAATTGAACTGCTTGCCCAGCACCATATTCCGTTTCAGGTTGTACCGGGTA
>CAYUVQ010000019.1:0-23492 GCA_964448175.1 uncultured Cellvibrionaceae bacterium
AACTTGTGACCCATGCCTTGTAAGGGCATTGCTCTACCAACTGAGCTAACCGCCCCTGTTGAGAGGTGCGCATTCTACCGAATTGGAATGTCTTGTCAAACATTTTTATACAAACTATTCACTTACACCCTTTAAGGCAGATTTATTCGGGTTTAACCGTGCCGCCGGCGCGGGTGTTACCCTGTGGGCGCTGTATCCGTGGGCTCAGCAACCCTCGTTAGTTTTATCCGGAATTGCTGGGTAGAATACAGCACCTTATCCACTCACTGCTGCGTAGTGCCATGCCTGGTCAACTCAACAACATAAATAGTGGGACGCTCACCCGCATTGTTCGTGCGCTGACCGGCTGCGCAACGGTTTGCGTCGTCGCCAGCACCCTGCCCGTCGCGGCGGCCGACAATCACGATAGCGGCTACAGCAATGTGCTGTGGCTGGTCATCACCTTGATGTTTCTGTTGCAAAGCCTGCTGATCATCGGATTGCAGCGCAGCCGGCTCAACAATAAACGCGCCCGCAATGCCTTGCGAGAGTCCCAGCGGGAGCTGGAACGCAAGATCGCCGAGCGAACTGAAAGCTTGCATCAAACCAACAATCGCTTACAGGATGAGATCGCCCGCCACGAAGCCACCGTCCTGTTGCTGCGCGAAACGCAGGATTATCTGCACAGCATGATTAACTCTATGCCCTCGGTACTTATTGGGGTAACGCATCAGGGCTACGTGACCCATTGGAATGCTTCGGCCGCATTTAATACTGGAATTTCAGCCGATGAAGCGCTGCATCGGCATTTGAACGAGGTTTATCCCGGATTGCCGATCAGTGTGGCAACGATTAAAAAAACCATCGAAAGCGGTACACCGTTGGTCAACGAAACCATGCAACACGGCCAGGGCAGCGAAGCGCGCTATACCGACATGACAATTTATCCATTGATTGCTGCTCAAGGTATAGGAGCGGTCATTCGGATTGATGATGTGACCCTGCGGGTGAAGATGGAACACATGATGATCCAGAACGAAAAGATGTTATCGCTGGGTGAGCTGGCTGCGGGGATCGCCCATGAGATCAACAACCCCATCGGAGCCATATTGCACAGCGTACAGAACATTTATCGCCGTACCTCGCCGGAACTGGCTTCTAATCATGAAGTCACGAAAGCAATGGGAATCAATGTGGAGCAGGTTTATGAGTACCTGCGCGCGCGCAACATCTACAACTTTCTCGATGATATTAAAGAAGCCGGTGAGCGCGCCGCGAAAATTGTGACCAACATGCTGGAGTTCTCCCACGTGAGCAATCGCAACACCAGCATGATGGATCTGAAAAGTGTGATTGATCACAGCGTGGAATTAAGCATCAGCATCGGCGAGCCAAAAGCCGTTAAAGTGAAGCCGGTTACTATTGTAAAAGACATCAGCGATGACTTACCTGGTGTAGTGGGTTCGGCCCCGGAGATTCAACAGGTCATCCTCAACCTGATCCGCAACGCGCGACAGGCGCTGGCCAGCGATGTGGAAAATAATACTGAACTCAGTTTCAAACCAACCATTACGTTGCGCGCTTACGTGAATAATGCCCATGCAGTCATTGAAGTGGAAGACAATGGACCTGGCATGTCCGACGATATAAAAAGCCATATTTTTGAGCCGTTTTACACCACCAAAGAAGTGGGCAAAGGCACTGGGCTGGGTTTGTCGGTTTCTTATTTTATTATTACCGAACATCACAAAGGCAAGATTGAAGTGGATTCTACTCTGGGCAAGGGAACGCGTTTTACTATTCGTTTACCGTTAACTAACAATAATTGACGCAGGATCACCCGCCATGAAAAAACACGTTACTCCTCTGTTCTCCCTCGTGCTTATTGTGATCACGTTATTCACCGGTTGTGCACAGCAACCGGTGATGACCGCGTCGGATGATCCGGCTCAACTGACGCAGCTTGCCAGTGACGTCCTCAGCCAAGCCGCGTATGTCAATTCAATCTTTAACCAGTGCACCGCATTGGGTGGTGAAGCAGAAATTGAAGCAGTCACCGTGCAGCAAAACTGGATCTACAACAATTGGCCGGCCATTATTGCCGCCGATCATTACTACACCACTCAACTGAGTTCACAAACAATAAATTATCAAGGAAAAACCATCGCACTACCGGCTGTATTGCTGTCTTACAATGCGCAAAAACGTGCAATCGATGAACTGAACCTGAGACAGCGTACACCAACCAATCAACAAAAAACCTGTGTGCGGCGCCTCCAGGCTATTGCTGCACAGGATTTAGAATTAGTCCAGGGTGAACAGGCGGACGTGGACCTGCAGGCCTTGCAGCAACAATACACGGGGAACACCACCACTATCGTCCCGGTGCCCACATTAGCCGGCGCTGTGACAGCGCAGCAAGACAATGGCCGGTCTTATTTCATGTTATTTGAAGAATTCAAAAAAGAGTGTCCGGGTGGTCAGTTTATCGTGCTGCACAATCAATGGCCGCAGGAAGCCTATGGATCTTATTGCAAGGGGGTTCCGGTTTCACTGATCACCTGTGAGTGGGGCAAGTGTACGGCGCAACACCAGTCACCGATTTAATATGATGAGCGCCCGCTGGGCGCCTCAACTGAACCGATACGCGGTTACACATTGTTAATCAATGTTTCATCTTTTATGAAATGAACTTGCATGACTATTGATTCTTTCTCACCCGAAGCCTACGAACATCAACTGGATGAAAAACTCATTCGACTGCAACAGGATTTTGCAGAATTTTCCTTGCCGGCGCTGGAGGTTTTTCGCTCGCCGCTCAAACATTACCGCATGCGTGCGGAGTTCAAGATGTGGCACGAAGGTGAAACCGTCAGTTACGCCATGTTTAAACCGGGCGAGTATCGTAAACCCTACCCTGTTACTGACTTCCCCATTGGTTCAGAGCGCATCAATCAGTTAATGCCCCTGCTTCGAGAAGCCATTCATCGTGAACCTGTGCTGCGGGAACGCTTGTTTCAGGTTGAGTTTCTCACCACGCTCAGCGGGCAGGCATTGGTTACCATGGTTTACCATAGAAAGCTGAAGGATGATTGGCGGGCGGCTGCGCAGCGGCTGCATCAGGAATTAGATATTGCCATCGTGGGGCGCAGTCGCGGACAGAAGGAAATTATTGAGCGGGATTTTGTGATCGAAGCCCTGCAGGTGAACGACAAGGTTTTTCACTATCAACAGGTTGAAGCAAGTTTTACACAACCTAATGCCCGTGTCTGCGAAAAAATGCTGAGCTGGGCGGTTGAAAAAAGCCGGGAGTTTGGTGGTGATCTGGTGGAGTTATATTGCGGTAACGGCAACTTCACCCTGCCCCTTGCGCAAAACTTTAACCGCGTTCTCGCCACAGAAGTAGCCACCAGCTCGGTCAATTCTGCCCATTACAATATGGCGCTGAACCAGGTTACCAATGTAGCCGTGGCACGCATGTCGAGCGAGGAATTTTCTCAGGCGTTGAACAAAGTGCGGTCGTTCTATCGACTGCGGGATATTGATCTGGACAGCTACCAATTCAGCACCATTTTTGTGGACCCGCCCCGCGCCGGCATGGACCCTTTGACGACTGAAATAACTCAAGGCTTCGACAATATTATTTATATTTCCTGCAACCCCGATACGCTGCGTGACAATCTGAAAACCATCCTCCAGACCCATAACATCACAGATTTCGCGGTGTTCGATCAGTTTCCTTACACGCACCACCTTGAGTGCGGAGCGATACTGCAGCGGAAGAAATAAATCTTAACAGGCACTGAAAAACGACTTAGCGGGCCGCACTTAAAACTCGCGCCCCTTAATTCGCATCGCCGCATCTAACACGAAGTCACGATAACTGGCTTCGTGTTTCATACGTTGCATATCAAACTGCATTTGCTCCTTACGGCTTAATTTTTTCCATCCTTCGAGAATCGGGATATGTTCAGTGAGTTCGCGCAATTGATAAAACGCGGAAAACTCCTCACGCACGTCGTCGGCAACCCCCAGACTGTCAAGCAAAACGGAAATCCGGATGCTGGCTTCCGTCAACGTCAGATCTTCAGTGTGAGAGGCCTGGGCAAGTATTTGAATGCTGCGATTGATATTTGCGCGCTGCTCGGCGATGGCGCGCTCTTTCTCCGCCAGTAACTCGCGCTGCGCCTGATTTTTTTGGTGGACCTTATATAACAGTACTCCGGCAATACTGGCCAGGATACTCACAATAATCAGGCCGATAATTAACAGCGTCATTTCCAGACTCATAAACAATTCTCTCTATCAGGGATTTTCTGCAACAACATCATTCTGAGTATTCGCAGACTCGTCCGCCACGTCTTCCAGAAGCTCTTCCAGCAGCTGCTCGTCATCCAGGGGGGCATCGTCAATGAGGTCGCGATTGATACGTTTTTTGGTTTTTGCTCCCAGGCGACGGATATCGTCCACGCGCTTAACCAGATTACCGCGCCCGGTCTGCAGGCGTTTGCGCGCGGTATCATAGGCTTCCCGGGTTTTACCGAGGTAATTGCCGATACTATCGAGTGAGTCCAGCAGCAAAACGAATTGATCGTGCAGCGCCCCGGCTTCCCGAGCGATACGTTCCGCGTTGCGGTTTTGTTTTTCGTACCGCCAGATATTTTCTACTGTACGCAAAATGGCAAGCAGGTTGGTGGGACTCACCAGAATGATCCGGCGGTCGTAGGCTTCATGAGACAGCCCCGGCTCGTGCTGTAACGCCAACAGGAACGCCGCTTCAACCGGCACAAAGATAAAAACAAAATCGAGGGATTTAACACCTTCAAGTTTTTCATAATCTTTGATGCTGAGTTGTTTGATGTGATTCCGCAACGAAGCCACATGGGCAGTAAGATAGCGCTGACGCTCAAGATCATCATCGGTATTGCAGTATTTTTCGTAGTCCACCAGAGACACTTTTGCATCAATGATGATGTCCTTGTTTTCCGGCAAATGCACGATAACATCAGGCATTCGCCGGCTGCCCGTTTCACTGGTAAAGCTGATTTGCGTATCGTATTCGCGCCCTTTCTGCAGCCCTGACTGTTCAAGCAGGCGTTCCAGTACCACTTCGCCCCAGTTGCCCTGGACTTTGGAATTACCCTTCAATGCCTGAGCAAGATTGATGGCATCTTCACCGATCTTCTGGGTTTGCTTTTGCAATTCCAACACCTGCCCGGCCAGCCTGTTGCGATCCGCCGTTTCTTTTTCGTAGACATCCTCTACTTTGCGGCGGAATTCCGTAAGCTGCAAACGCAGCGGGTCAAGTGTGGTTTCAAGCAGGCTTTTGCTGCTGTTGGAAAACTGCTGTTGTTTATTCTCAAAGATTTTATTGGCGATATTTTCGAACTCTTTGCCCAGGTCCAGTTTTGCGTCTTGCAGGAGTTTGAGCTGCTCGGCAAAATTTTTCCGCTCCTGTTCGAGACGGGTTTTCGCCTCGGTCAGCTCATTCCGTGCGGCGTGCGCGTCCTGCTCGCTGGCGCGGAGCTGTTGCTGTACGTCGCCCAGCAATTGAAGTTTTTCACGGGCCGCTGCAAGTTCCTGCCGCAGATCGCCCAATTGTTGCACCTGTTGTTGCCGCAGCAATTCACCGTCCCGCTGTGCCGCTTTCAGTTCTTCCTGCTGGCTGCGCAGATAATCCAGCTCCCGCGACAAGCCTGCCTCTCGCAGCTCCCAGGCGCTCTGACGAGCTACCAGTTCAGCCTCCAGCGTGCGGGTACGACTGAGGACCGCTTCGTCAGTGCGCCGCCGCAACAACAAAACGCTCAGCGCAACACCTGATAAAAGCCCGCCCAGCGCAGCGGCCAATAAAGTAAGGGTGTAATTATCCAAAATGTGTTCCTGTGAAAGTGTCAGCCAAGGCTGGTGAAAATTGCCAGCCGGAGCCTGCGCTCGGCTTGTTAGATCAATTAGGACGGGTTTTGGTGCGGTAGTTCACTGAATCCATGGATTCGCTTGTATACCGGGTGGATGGCCAAATACAATCGCCATCCCACGGACCAGTTTGTTCAAGGTATCATGCCCGTCACCGATCCCGCGCTCACCCGCAAGATCCGCCAGTACTGCGCTGCCGGATACACGCATTACGATGCCGGCGATTATAAAGCAGCGTTGCGGCTATTCTATCAAGCCTGGCTGCTTCTGCCCAAGCCACAGACAGAATGGGTCGAAGCCGGCTGGGTTCTGACGGCTATTGGCGATAGTTATTTTCGCTCCGGTCAATATCAGCAGAGCCGCGAAGCACTGCAGTCAGCCTTGTGCTGTCCGCAGATGGAACAGGCACCATTTATTCATCTGCGTCTCGGCCAGTGCTTTTGGGAGCTGGGGTTGTACGACAGCGCCCGTGCCGCCTTGTTGCGCGCTTACAACATTGCTCGTATGGATATTTTTTCTGCGGAAGATCGCAAGTATTATTTCGCCATTGCCGGGTTGCTGTCCCGCCAGGCATTAAACGAACCATCGGCCGGAACCTCCAGCCAGGAACATCAGAAACTTTTTCAAGCTCAGGGGAATTGATCCGTTAGATGACCACCATACCGCATACCCCGCGCATACTGGTCTTTGATTCCGGTGTGGGGGGCCTGAGTGTTATGCACGAAATCCAGCAACGTTTACCGGCCTGTCAATATCTTTATGCCTCCGACAATGCCGCTTTTCCTTATGGAACAAAATCCGAAGAAGAATTAACAGCGCGGGTCGATAAAGTGCTACATGCGTTGCTGCATCATATTGAAGATCAGTATGGTCCGGTGGATATCATTGTGGTGGCCTGCAACACCGCCAGCACGTTGACGTTACCGCATATCCGCAGCCACTTTACCCAGCCAATCGTCGGTGTAGTGCCGGCCATCAAACCCGCTGCGCTGATCTCCAAAACAAAAGTTTTTGGCCTGTTAGCCACACCGGCAACGGTCGCGCGTCCTTACACGCACGATCTCATTAACGAGCATGCAGCACACTGCACCGTCATTTCAGTGGGCAGCAGCGAACTGGTGCAACTGGCCGAACAGAAACTGCGAGGTGAAGTTATTGCTCCGGAAAAAATCGCTGCCATCATCGCACCATTTTTTAACGAGCCGCATACCACCACCCTCGATACCATTGTATTGGCCTGCACCCATTTTCCGTTGCTCCAGGACGAACTGCGTGGCTGCTTGCCGGATGGAATTCAATTGATTGATTCCGGTGAAGCTATTGCGCGGCGCGTGGAATTTTTACTGCAGCAACGATCACCGGAGACACCGGCAGATATTCATCATTGTCATGCGGCTTTGTTCACCAAAGCCACACAAGAGATGGAGTTGCTGCGCCCGGCGCTGGCCAGTTTTTCATTAACACAGGTGGATATTGTGGCTTGCTAACGCACAGGTTACTGAGGCCATAAACATAGCCTTGCCCGCACCGCTGTGCCATGATAACGCCATTCGTTAATTCATTTTTTGCACAGGTTTTTCCGGCATGGTCGCAGCTTTATTTGATATTACTCCCCTGCTCCCCGCCTTAAATCAGGGCGAGTTGATTCTCACCGCTAACAATCGCCTGCGCAATCACATCCTGCGCGCGTACGGTGTGTTTCAACAAACCCAGCATCACACTGTCTGGAGCGCCCCTGCGATTTTTCCACTGAATCAATGGTTGCGGGAGCGCTGGCGCCAGCTGCAAGATCAAGCCTACGGACCAAGCCAGGTGATGATTGCCAGCCCTGCACAACGTCAGCATCTGTGGGAGGACGTCATCACCCACTCCAGTGTCAGTGATGCACTATTGCAACCCGAACCATTGGCACAGAGCGCTGACAGTGCCTTACGCAATCTGTCGTTATGGCGCTTAAGCGAAAATGATTTACGCGGTTTTGAAAACCAGAACACGCAGCACTTCATGATCTGGTTAAATGAGTTCAATACGCGTTTAGCACAGATGCAATTGATTACGGAAGAAAAATCCTACGATATTATTGCCGAAGCATTTTCCGCGGGCGTGCTTGAGCAGGTACCACGTATTTATCTGCAAGGATTTGATGACATTCCACCATTGATCAACCATGTCTTAAATCTGGCCAGTACCGATATTGTTGTATTGCCCCCGCATCGCATCGAGCACAATAAAATTGATCGGGTCGGTGTCACCGACGATGAAACAGAGATCCGTTCTGCCGCACTTTGGGCTAAACATATACTGGAGAATAATGAAGACGCCGTGATCGGCATTATTGTGCCCAATCTGGGCCAATGCCGCGATCAAGTGGAACGCTTGTTTACCGAGGTTTTTGAGCCTTTGGCAAAAATGCCGGACAAACCGCGTTACACCTTACCGTTTAACTTTTCTGCCGGCACACCGCTGGCCGCAACACCAATCATTCATACTGCACTGGAATTACTTAACCTCGCCCGTGGCCCTTGGGAGCTAGACCCACTGTGCGATCTTTTGCAGTCGCCTTTTTTCGGTAACGCGGATAACGAATGGACCGTGCGAGCCGGTGTGTGCGAGCGCTTGCGCAAGCAGGGAAAATTCATGATCAGCGCAACCGATTTGCGTTATCACTGCGGCAAAGTATGTGATGCACTTAAGCTCACTACGGCTGACAGCCTGGCGGCGCGTTTTAATGCGCTGGAGAACCAGCGCCGCACCAGCCTCGGCCAGCATCCGGCCGGATATTGGGTGGATTTTTTTCAACAACATTTGAGCACATTGGGCTGGCCTGGTACACGCCGCCTGGACAGTCAGGAGTTCCAGCAGGTTAAACTCTGGTATCAGGTGCTGGATGAATTCGCCACGCTGGACAGCACCGGATTACGGCTGGATCTTTATCAAGCCTTGAAACAATTACGCAACCTCGCCGGTAAAACACCCTTCCAGGCGCAGACACCCGACTCGCCAATTCAAATCCTCGGTGCGTTGGAAGGTGCTGGATTGCGCTTTAGTCATTGCTGGGTCATGGGGCTGCATCACCGCCAATGGCCACCGGTACCGGCTCCTAATCCATTGCTGCCCATAGCGCTGCAACGCGAACATCAGATGCCTCATGCCAGTGCCGAACGTGAACTGGTTTTTGCGCAGGCACTGACCGAAAATTATCGCCATTGTGCGGCACACGTTGTCTTCAGCTCCGCGCACAGCGACGCCGAAAATGAATTGCGTCCCAGCGCCTTAATACGTGCAATTCCCGAGACAGCCCTCGCCAATCTGGTGACGGAAAACCTCAGTTGCACGCAGCAGAACCTGCAGAAGATTGCCGCTACAAAGCAATGGCAACTAATTCATACCGCCCGCGGCCCGAAGTTAGCGCTAAACGATAAACCAGTACGAGGCGGCAGCAATTTATTTAAACAACAGGCCGCTTGCCCTTTCAATGCATTCGCACAATTACGTCTGGGTGTGGACCAGCTCAACGAACCGGTTGCCGGATTTTCCGCCATTGAACGCGGAAATATTCTCCACGATGCGTTGGCAATTATCTGGCGAAAACTGGGCAACTCCCACCAGCTGCTGGCATTGTCGGATGATGAGTTGCACAGCCTGATAAACGCCGCTGTGGCAGAAGCAATACGTCCTGTGCAACAACAGCGTCCGGCGGAATTGGGTGCATTTTATTGCTCACTGGAGCAGGAACGGCTCGCGCGCCTGCTGCACGAATGGCTGGAGCAGGAAAAAACACGCCCACCGTTTTCCATCATTGCTATTGAACAACAACGCACCGTTAATTTTTCCGGACTGATTCTGCAGTTACGCATTGACCGCGTCGATCAACTCGCTGCCGGGGAGTTATTATTGATCGATTACAAAACCGGTTCGCCAAAGATGAAAAGCTGGCTGGGCGAGCGCCCCGACGAGCCACAGCTGCCACTTTACGCAGTAAGCCATGATCAACCGGTAGCCGCCATTGCATTTGCGCAGATCAATGCAAAAGCCGCGCAGTGGATCGGCACCGGAAATTTATCTGTCCATCATGACGGCATTCTGCCACCACCGCTGGAATGGCAGGAGCAACTTTCCGACTGGCAAAACTGTTTGCAACAGCTCGCGCAGGATTTTATCAACGGTGATGCCCGCGTCGATTTTAAGAATCAAGCGGCCCTGCAATACGCAACGGATCTACTTCCGTTAAATCGCTTGCTGGACGTCGAGGCAATCAGCGCGCTGGTCGATTCCGGCACGGTGCCCGTGGTGGAGGAACAGCGATGAACCTCGAACAATTACCCCACGCCAGTTTCTCGCCGGATTCACCACCGGATATCGAGGCGCGCCGTACCGCGCTCGATCCCGCCCGGTCATTTGCCGTGTCGGCGCCCGCGGGTTCTGGCAAAACCGGATTACTGACCCAGCGGGTTTTAACACTGCTCGCACATTGCGATGCCCCGGAAGAAGTGCTGGCGATTACCTTTACCCGCAAAGCAGCAGGTGAAATGCAGGATCGCATCCTGCAAGCCTTGTGGCAGGCAGTCGAACAGCCAGAACCGGACAATCCTCACGCACGCCTCACTTGGAAACTGGCCCAGGCGGTATTACAGCGCGACCGTGAATTGAACTGGAATTTGCTGTTCAGCCCGCAGCGATTGCGCGTTCAGACGATCGACAGTTTGTGCCGTTCAATCACTAAACAATTACCGCTGGCCAGCGGCCTCGGCGCGCAACCCGATACGCTGGAGGACGCCGATAAAGCTTATCGGTTGGCGGTGCGTGAATTTTTTGCGTTGCTGGAACAGGATTCACCACTGCGCGACGATCTTGCACGTCTGCTGCGTCATCTCGATAACAATCTCGCCAGTATTGAAAATCTGCTCGTCGCGCTGCTCGCGAAACGCGAGCAATGGTTGGAAGTTCTTTTACAGGCGCGCCAGCAACATGCGCGGGATTATCTTGAACAGACCTTGCATCAGGTTGTCGTTGAGCATCTGCAACAAGTGCAACTGTGTTTGCAGCTGTATGCCAGCGAGTTGTGCTCTATCGCCGATCAGGCGGCAAAAAATCTTGAGCAGGAATCGCCCCAGAAACATCGCATCCGTGAATTGCTGGGTGTGACAGGTCTGCCACTGTGTGAACCCCACGCGGTGGAGCAATGGGTTGCCTTTACCGATCTGTTATTAACCAACAGCGGCACCTACCGCGCCCGCCTGACTAAAAATGAAGGCTTTCCAGCGGGCAAAGAAAATGCAGTATTCAAAGAACGTTTTGCTGCGTTGCTCGGCGCACTGCAGGAAACCCAGCCCGATTGCGCGGCATTACTCCACGGCATTCGCGGTTTACCCACCTCACGTTATGAAGATCAGCAATGGGATCTACTCGAAAGTCTGACTCGCCTGCTGCCGTTGTTAGTTGCGCAATTAACGCTGGTCTTTAAACAACTCGGAGCGACTGATTACAGTGCAATTTCACAAGCCGCTTTACTCGCGCTCGGTGAAGAGGATGAGCCCAGCGATATTGCGCTGCAACTGGACTACCGTATTCGTCATATTCTGGTGGATGAATTTCAAGATACCGCCAGTCCACAATTACGCCTGCTGGAAAAGCTGACGGCAGGGTGGCAACCCGGCGACGGGCGCACGCTGTTTATCGTCGGTGACGGTATGCAATCCTGTTATGGTTTTCGTAATGCCAACGTCGGCTTGTTTCTCGATGCGCGTCAACGTGGAATCGGCTCGGTGAGTCTGCAGGCATTGGATCTGCGCGTTAATTTCCGCTCACAGGCGGGCGTGGTGAAGTGGGTGAACAGCACGTTTCACTGCGCGTTTCCGCCCCAGGATGACATCAGCCGCGGTGCCGTAAAATATTCGCCGTCCATTGCGTTCAACCCCTATTTACCCGATGCCGCTGTGAATTTTTTTGCCAGCCCCTATAGCGGTAATACCGATGACGACAACGGTGATGAGGATAATCAACAGGACAAACAACAGGCCCAGCAACGCGAAGCAGAACAGGTTGTAAAACTGGTGCAACAGGCACGGGCAGACGACCCCGAGGGGACCGTTGCGATTCTGGTTCGTACGCGCACTCACCTTGCCCAGATTCTGCCGGCGCTAAGTACGGCAGGTTTGCGCTGGCAAGCCACGGACATCGACAGCCTCGCCAGCCGAATGGCCATTGTTGATTTGATGTCGCTGACGCGCGCCTTGTTGAACCCCCAGGATCGTATCGCCTGGCTTGCGGTATTGCGTGCGCCCTGGTGCGGACTGGACCTGCATGATCTGCATGCGCTGACGAATAAGGACTTGGGTGAACTCAGTCCTCGCGTTAGAGAAACCGGCTATCCCCTAATCTGGCAACAGCTGCAGCATCACCGTCACATTGAATCACTCAGCGCCTCGGGCCAAGAATTAATTGCACGCTTCATGACAGTTGTGCAGCCGGCGCTGCGTCAACGGCGACGAAAACCACTGCGCCAGTGGATCGAAGGCATCTGGTTAGCGCTGGGAGGGCCAGCCGTGTTGCTCGACAGCAATGACAGTGACAACGCCGCCAGTTATTTCGCGTTGCTTGAACGCTACGAAGAAGGTGGCAGCATTCGTGACTGGCAAGGGTTCGATAACGCCGTCCAGAAACTTTTCGCGAAACCACGGGCGGATGCTGATCCGCAGTTACAGGTAATGACCATCCACAAGTCCAAAGGATTGGAGTTTGATACGGTGATTATTCCCGGTTTGGATCGCCTGCCCCGCCGTGATGACAATGAGTTATTGATGTGGCAGGAACGTTTGGATGCCGAGGGCGAAAATCAGTTATTGCTTGGTCCGCTTGCTGCCACTGGCGAAGATCACAGCGCGATCTATCGCTTTATGCGCACGGAAAAAGAAAAACAACAACACTACGAAGCGACCCGTTTACTTTATGTTGGCTGCACGCGCGCAATTAAGCGCTTGCATCTGCTTGCTTGCGTAAAACAAAAAGAAGAAAACTTCGTTACGCCAAATAAAAGTTCTTTACTGTCCAGTATTTGGGAGCAGGTAAAAGATCACGTACAGATATCTACTCCACGCATAACCGCGCCCGCGCAACAGCTTGCACTGGGTATCGAGCGGCCCGGCTTGCAACACATTTTACGGCTCACACCGGAATGGACGTTGCCGGTGCTGGAGGACGTCAGCCTGTTAAAAAAATATCGCGGTCACGAATATGACGATGAAGAGAATTTGCCGGAACCGGAAACTCGCAGCAACCGGCTGGCACGTCATACGGGTACGGTGATCCATCGGGCCATGCAGGTCATCACGGAAAAAAATCTGGTGCATGAACTGTCCGGCGAAGAGATTTCGTTTTACCTGCAAAGCCAACTGCCGTTCTGGCAAATTCAATTGCGCCAATCCGGGTGGCAGGGAGCAGAACTGGGGCAGGCTCTGGAGCGCATTAACCGCGCACTGGTGCAAACGTTAACTGACGCTAAAGGACGATGGTTGCTGGATAATTCTCACGAACAAAGTGCTTGTGAATTGGCGCTTTACCAACAGAGCGATCGGCTGCGCGAGTCGATTATCGACCGCACATTTATTGTTGATAACCAGCGCTGGATTGTGGACTACAAAAGCAGTGTGCCCATGCAACACCAAACGGAGGCGGAGTTTGTTGCGCTGGAGGTAGAGAACTACCGGGAGCAACTGGCCCGCTATCGCGAGTGGTTCGCAGCCCTGGATGGCCGGGAAAGCCGTACTGCATTGTATTTTCCGTGTTTGCAGGAAAATCGGTGGGCGGAGGTGTTTTGGTGATGCGTGCGGTGAGCGGTGTGGTGCGACGCATAGTGACCTGTATTTGTCGCGGGTGATGGTGTGATTTGAGGGAGTTGTCAGTTAATTACCTGCGTTAAATGCGTAAACTGACATCACCCCTATTACATTTATAGCCATAATTGCCTAACCCTATGCGTTCCATTGATAAAAACATCCACAATAGATGCCAATTTTTCAGTAGAATAGCCGCGTACTTACCTTTTTCGACGGACACATGTAATGACAGACGCACAAGTAGACGATCTCAACGTGGTATCGCAGGAATTGTTAATTTCCCCCGCTGCGCTTAAGCAGGAACTGCCCTTGACTGAAAAGGCCCGTGCCGTTGTAACCCAAGGCCGTGCTGTTGTTCGCAATATTCTGGATCGCAAAGACCATCGCATTTTTGTCGTGATTGGCCCTTGCTCCATCCATGATGTCGAGGCGGCCAAAGATTATGCCCAACGTTTGCAGAAGCTCGCTGAAGAAGTCAGCGACACCATCTATATCATCATGCGTGTCTATTTTGAGAAGCCCCGTACTACTGTGGGCTGGAAAGGTCTGATCAACGATCCTTACTTGAATGATTCGTTCAAGATCCAGGAAGGTTTGCATATTGGCCGCAAATTGTTGCTGGATATCGCTGAAATTGGCTTGCCCACCGCTACCGAAGCGCTGGACCCGATTTCTCCGCAGTACCTGCAGGACCTGATCAGCTGGTCAGCGATTGGGGCACGAACCACTGAATCACAGACTCACCGCGAGATGGCCAGTGGCCTGTCTTCGGCCGTGGGTTTCAAGAATGGCACTGACGGCGGCCTGACTGTAGCGATCAATGCCCTGCAATCCGTATCCAAGCCGCACCGTTTCCTGGGCATCAACACCGAGGGCCAGGTGTCGATCGTCCACACCAAAGGGAACACCTACGGCCACGTTGTGCTGCGCGGCGGTAACGGTAAGCCGAATTACGACTCCGTAAGCGTGGCCGTGTGTGAGCAGGAATTGGCCAAGGCAAAACTGGTGCCAAATATCATGGTGGATTGCAGCCACGCCAACTCCAACAAAAACCATGAGTTGCAGACGCTGGTGATGGACAATGTGGCCAACCAGATCCTCGAAGGCAATAAATCCATCATCGGTTTAATGGTGGAGAGCAACATCGGGGCCGGCAATCAAAATATTCCGGAGAACCTCGAGGACTTGAAATACGGTGTATCCGTCACCGATGCCTGTATCGATTGGGAAACCACCGAGAAGGCAGTCCGCCGGATGCGCGACACGATCAAAGATGCGTTGAAGAAACGTGCAGAGGGCTGATTGTTTTTGAGCTGATCGGTTCGGTTGAAAAAAGCCCTCGCTTGGTCGAGGGCTTTTTTTTGCTCGAAGGCTTAGTCAGGTTCGATTGGCGAGGTGTCGGATTACGCTACGCTAACCTGACCTGCGGGTCTGGTTAGATGCACCCGCCATAACTGGCTCGTTGTCGGATTACGCTGCGCTAATTCGACCTACGGGTGGTTACGACCCCGTACACATTAAGCTACCTGACGTGCGTGCTTCCCTTCTGCCAGTTCTTCCAGAACTTTTTTGTTGAAAGCTTCGAGGTCTTTGGGCGAGCGGCTGGTGACGAGTCCTTTATCTACCACGACTTCTTTATCTACCCATTTAGCCCCAGCGTTTCCTAAATCATCTTTTATCGATGGATAAGATGTCATGGTACGTCCATCAACCACGCCGGCACTGATCAGCACCCAGGGACCGTGACAGATGGCGGCCACTGGTTTGTGCTGTTCAAAAAAATCCCGGGTAAAACGCAGCACATTCTGATCGGCGCGCAAGGTATCCGGATTGTACATACCACCCGGAATTACCAGCATGTCGTAGTCATCCGCTTTTACTTCCGTAATTACTTTATCAACGGGGCAAGTACCACTCCAATCTTTATTAGACCAGCCGCGAATCTCCCCTTTTTCAAGTGAAACCACATCAACTTTTACCCCCGCTTCGATCAACGCTGCTTTAGGCGATTTCAATTCAGATTCTTCAAAACCATCGGCAGCCAGAATAGCGACTCGCTTACCTTCCACATTCTTTTTCATAATAACCTCCTATAAAAATCATGCTTGATGTAGGTAAAGAATGGGACCGGAATTGATCTTTATCGTTCAGGTTAAAAATGGATAGATACAGCGAACCGGCGCGAACCCTTGGTCGCCGATTTGCGGCAATGGCGTCATTAATATCCGCAAAAAACGCAACGGTTTTAGTCCATCCATTGCAGATATTCTGGCGACCGTGGAGTTCGCCGGAATGCCAGTTTGCCCATCACATAAGTGCGGGCAATATTTTGCTCGTCACCTAAAGTCATCAACGCAAACAACGTCTCGCTAAGACTCTTCGCGGTTTGTTGGCGGCGTTGTTGCACCAAGGTGGGCGACAGATTTATCACCACAAAATCCGCTTCTTTACCCACAGCAAAATTTCCTACAAAGGCATCCAGCTGCAATGCGCGAGCATTACCCAGCGTTGCCATATACAATGCTTTCAGCGGGTGTAAATTTTGACCCTGCAGTTGCAATACTTTGTATGCCTCCGCCAGCGTACGCAACAATGAAAAACTGGTTCCGCCACCCACATCGGTAGCGATACTTACCGACACGCCGGCATCTTCCAGCCGCTGCACATCGAGCAGACCACTCCCCAGAAATAAATTGGAGGTAGGACAAAACGCAACACCCGATTGCGTTTCGGCAAGGCGGTTGACTTCGCGCTCACTCAGGTGAATACCGTGACCAAAAATACTGCGCGGCCCCAACAAACCATAATGATCATAGACGTCCAGATAATCTGCTGCCTCGGGGTATAAAGATTTTACCCACGCAATTTCGTTGAGGTTTTCCGATAGATGGGTTTGTAAATACAGACCAGGGTAATCACGATACAACTGACCGACACGCTGTAACTGCGCCGGTGAACTGGTGGGTGCAAAGCGCGGCGTTAAAGCGTAGTGCAGGCGCTTGGTGTGATGCCAGCCTTCGATCAATGCGCGACAATCACGGGCACTGGTTTCAGGCGTATCCAGCAGAGCCTCCGGCGCATGACGATCCATCATCACTTTGCCGGCAATCATGCGTAGATTATGTTTGGCTGCCGCGCGAAAAAATGCTTCCGTGGACTGTGCGAAAACTGTGGTGTACACCATTGCGCTCGTGGTGCCATTTTCCAACAGCAATTTTAAAAACTGATCGGCTGCATGTGCAGCAAATTCTTTGTCCGCAAACTTTACTTCGGTGGGAAACGTATAATCGTTGAGCCAATCCAACAGTTGCTCGCCATATGATGCGATCACATCTGTTTGTGGATAATGTATATGGCTGTCGATAAAACCCGGCATCAACAAATGGCCGGGAAAATGTTGGCATTGGCTCAAGTCAACGCCCTGCGCAAGCATCGCGTGAGCCGGGCCAATTGCTTTTACGCGGCCATGTTCCACCAGCAGAACGCCATCCTCAAAATATTCCACCCCTTGGCCTGAAGTGGAATCCGGGGTATCAATGAAATGCAGTATAGGCGCACGGAATGCGCTGATGCCGGCTGAGCTCATAGAAGATCCTGATAAAAAATTAAAACAGCAACCCTCGCAGGTTACCAGAAAACCGCCTGTCACAGTTCAGCTTGCTGATACCACCTGCCCCGCACTTATGTTGGGGCGCGCACAGTCTTGTTCCGGTGTCCAAACGTAAAGTAAAGCTATCTTTCGATGGCTGGCTGGACGAATACGTCACTGCTCAAGCACTTTTTGTTGATGACATTACGTCCCCGCCTGAATATCCGGGATTACCTGATAATGGAAACGGACGTAAAACAATTGCGGGAGAATTTTTCCCGTACACGGCAACTCAGCGAACACCTGTCAAACCTGTTGACTGCAGATGATCACATGCTGCAATCCATGCCGGAAGCCAGCCCCGTCAAATGGCACCTGGCTCACACCTCCTGGTTTTTCGATACGTTTATTTTAAAACCACGCAATATCAACCTCCCCGTTCCAGATGACTTTTCCGTGCTGTTTAATTCTTATTACAACAGCGTCGGGCCACAGTTTCGGCGTGCGCAACGCGGGCTGATTTCACGCCCGAGTCTGGACGATGTCTGGCAGTACCGTTTCGCTGTTGAAGAAAAGCTTCACCATATCTGGAATGATCTGAGCCTTAAGGAGCTGGGTTTACTTGAGCTGGGCGTTCATCACGAACAACAGCATCAGGAACTCATCATCACTGACATCAAACATGCGCTTTCTTTTAATCCACAATTTCCTGCTATCGTCGGTATGCTTTCCGCAGAAAATCAAACAACCGATGCGGTCGGGATGCAGTGGCAGGATTTTCCCACCGGCGAATTTCGTGTTGGTTGTGACGGTGGATTTTGTTTTGATAATGAAACGCCTCGCCACCTGACCCACATTGCCGGATTTTGTCTGGCGAACCGGCCGGCAACCAATGGCGAGTATCTCGCCTTTATCAACGACCATGGCTACCAGCGAGCCGATTTATGGTTATCCGAAGGCTGGGCCTGGGTTAATGAACAGCAGGCTACTGCGCCGCTGTATTGGCATTGCCTGGATGATACCTGGCATGTGTACACCCTCGCGGGTTTGCAGCCCCTGTCTTTGAACGAACCGGTGTGCCATTTAAATTATTTTGAAGCCACCGCTTTTGCCCTCTGGTCCGGGAAACGCCTGCCAACAGAATTTGAGTGGGAAGTGGCTTCGACCATCGCCGCTGATCAAGGAAATTTTCTAAACCCTAAACGCCTTCATCCGCAACCGGCACATAAACAGTCCGGACTGCTGCAGATGTTTGGCGATGTGTGGGAGTGGACGCAAAGTGCCTACCTACCGTATCCGGGCTATCGCCCCGCCCCCGGTGCGGTGGGCGAATACAACGGCAAATTTATGGTGAATCAATGGGTATTGCGCGGTGGCTCCTGTGCGACACCTGCGGGTCATATCCGAGCCAGTTACCGCAATTTTTTTCCTGTTAACGCCAGCTGGCAATTTTCCGGAGTGAGACTCGCTGATGATCTCGACTAATGCTGAAAAAATAGCGCGCGGTGCCGCACCGCACCAAAGCAACCAGTTTTTAGAGGATGTTATTGAGGGTTTGAGCCAAACACCCAAGAGTTTGCCTTGTAAATATTTTTATGACGAACGCGGATCAATTCTGTTTACGGAAATTTGTAAGACTGACGAGTATTACATCACCAACACAGAGCTGACATTACTGGATGAAATTCTCCCGGATGTCGCCCGGCTGGTAGGCCGCAACGCTAACATTATTGAATATGGCAGCGGTGAAGGCCGCAAGATTCGTCACCTGTTGGCCAGTCTGGATAATCCCAAGTCTTATACCGCCATTGATATTTCGCCGGAAATATTATTACGGTCGAGCAGCCAGCTGAAACGGGAATTCCCGCAAATCATTATTCACCCGGTCGTGGGTGACTACATGAGTCCCATCCAACTGCCGGAGGTCGTTGCATCGGATTGGATTAACCGGCGGATAATATTTTTTCCCGGTTCAACCATCAGTAATTTCAGCCCGGAAGAAGCCGCTAACTTTCTTGATCGAATGAAAACCCTGTTAAAACCCGGTGACGGTTTATTGATGGGAGTCGATCTATTGAAATCGCCTAACCGTCTGCATCAGGCTTACAACGATAAAGAAGGCGTTACCGCAGACTTCAATCTGAATTTATTGCGGCGGATCAATAATGAACTGGGCGCGGATTTTGATCGACACCAGTTCGAACACTATGCATTTTTTAACACGGTTTTATCACGGGTCGAGATGCATCTTGTGAGCATGGCTGATCAGACAGTACACATCGCCGACCATCAATTTCACTTCAAGCGCGGCGAAACGATTCATACTGAAAACTCCTATAAATTTACTATTGAGGATATTGCCAAACTCGGTATCTCCTGCGGCTTCAACCACATCAAAGCCTGGAGCGATCACAAGGACTTGTTCAGCATCCACTACCTGATCCGGACGTGATCCAGACACAGTCAGGCTCACCTGCACGTCCTTATGCCCGGTTGTATGATTCCGGGTTTCTTCTAAAACCAAGGGTTGTTAGCCAACGGTCCTGCGAAAAGGAGCAGTAGGGTCTGGCATTTTAATCTTCCGCCTTATAAATCCTGTGCTAAAGTTAATTCACGATCAGCCGCTATAACCATTATCCTCTTGATGGGACGTGAGTGAGTAACGCGTCGGTACTTACCGGTTCAAGCGGTGCACAGACACCGAATCAGCCACAGGAATATTGCCATGAAGTTCCCTTCCAAACCGTTCCTGATGCTCTGCAGCCTTTTAGTTGGTCTTTTGTCGATCAACCTTGCCGCCCAGGAAAAAGCCATCACCATTAATATGAAGTCCAATATGCAAACCGACTACATGAATGGTTTGCTCAGAATGGCGTTGGATTACAGCAATAAGACGTACATTTACAAAAGCACCAGCGAAGTGTATTCGCGGCCACGCCTTATGGAGTCGTTAAAAAGTGGGCAGGTCTCGGTAATGTGGGGCGGCACCTCGGAGCAAATGGAGAAAGACTTTATCCCCATTCGTATCGATGCTTATCGGGGTTTAATGAATCATCGGCTGCTGTTTATCCGACAAGGCGACCAAGCCCGCTTTGATGACATTAAAACGCTGGATGACTTGCGCAAAATCAAGTTCGGCCAGGGGCGCAGCTGGCAGGATGCCGCCATTCTGGAGCAGGCGGGATTTAATGTAATCAAGGCTACCAAGAAAAACAGTTTGTATTTCATGCTCGACGGCGAACGCTTCGATGCGTTTCCGCGCGGTGCAAACGAGGTTTGGACTGAGTTATCAGCTTTTCCTGAGCTGCCCCTCACAGTGGAAGAGAATCTCGTCATCATCTACCCTCTGCCTACCTACTTTTTTGTCAGCCCGCATGATCCTGAGTTAGCGCGGGATTTAGAAAATGGGCTGGAAGCAGCTATTGCCGACGGTGCGTTTGATCGCTATTTTTTTGGCAGCCTCGAAGTCAAGGATGCACTAGCCAGAGCTAATTTAGGTCAACGCCGCGCGTTTCGGATTGATAATCCTTTCTTACCTAAAGCAACGCCGCTACATAGAAAGGAGTTATTCCTGGACCTGACAAAGATTCCAAGCGCGGCACAGGATTAGAAATCCGGGCGTGGATCAATGCAGCGCACGCACCACTCATCCAACATGGCTGAGGCTCTAAGAAAGACGGGTTTTGAAGTCCTCATACCCGAATTCGCGAATCACTTTTAACTCATCGGAGCGCGAATCCCACAACGCGATAGATGGCAAATTAATACCGTTAAAGGTAGTGGTTTTTACCATGGTGTAGTGCGCCATGTCATCGAACATCAAGCGCTGACCCGGATGCAGTGGCTCTGGAAAACTGTAATCGCCGATAACATCGCCCGCCAGACACGTCATGCCGCCCAAACGGTACGTGTAGGAATGTTGTTCCGGTAGGCCCGCACCAAGAATTTCCGCACGATACGGCATTTCTAATACGTCGGGCATATGGCAGGTGGCTGATGTGTCGAGAATAGCTTGATGCATACCATTCCATAAAACATCCAGCACTTCCGCCACCAACACACCACTGTGAATCGCTACTGCTTCACCCGGCTCAAGATACACTTGTAAATCGTAGCGGCTGGAAAAATCTTTGATGGTTTTAATCAGCTCATCAACCTGATAATCCTCGCGGCTGATGTGGTGCCCTCCCCCAAAGTTGATCCATTCCATTTGCGCCAGATACGGCCCGAATTTTTCTTCTACCGTTGCCAGTGTACGTTGCAGCGGCGGTAAATCCTGCTGGCATAACGTATGAAAATGCAGACCGGAAATACCATCGAGAAGATCTACCTGAAATTGCGACAAGGGCACGCCCATGCGCGAGCAAGGCGCGCAGGGATCATAAAGCGCAACTTCACCTTCGGAGTGTTCGGGGTTGATGCGAATGCCAAAATGCAACTGCGGACGATCTTGCTTTGCCGCCATCGCCAAGGGCTTGAAGCGCTGCCATTGTGAAAACGAATTGAAGACAACATGATCCGCAGTGCGCAGAATTTCAATCAAATCCGCTTCCTTGTATGCCGCGGAATAACAATGCACTTCCCCACCAAATTCTTCCCGCCCCAAGCGCGCTTCATTTAAACCACTGGCGCAGGTGCCTGAAACGTATTGCTTGAATAAAGGTGCCAGACTCCAGCAGGAAAACGCTTTCAATGCAGCTAATACTTTTGCACCGCTTTCCTGCTGGACGCGATTAAGGACTTTGAGGTTTTCCTCGACCGCAGCAATATCCACCACAAAGCAGGGTGAAGGCACGCGAGCAGGATCAAATTGGGAAAATGTCTGGCGCATACTATTCTTTCATTGCATCAATATTGCCGGCTGGCACATCGCCTACCTGCCAGGGCAAACCGTAGACATTCAAGTCTTCCATAAACGGATCCGGGTCAAACTGCTCCATATTCCACACGCCCGGTTGCTTCCATTTGCCTTGCAGCATCATCTTGGCACCGATCATGGCCGGCACGCCGGTGGTATAGGAAATTGCCTGGGATTTAACTTCGGCATAACAGGCTTCGTGATCACAGACGTTGTAGATAAACATGGTGCGTTCAACACCATCTTTAACGCCGGTCGCCATGCAGCCGATACAGGTTTTACCCTTGGTCAACGGACCAAGACTTGCCGGATCTGGCAACAACGCCTTCAGAAACTGCAGGGGAACAATTTCCTTGCCTTCAAACATGACCGGCTCAATGGATGTCATGCCGACGTTGCCCAACACCTCGAGGTGCTTGAGGTAATTGTCCGAGAAAGTCATCCAGAAACGTGCACGCTTAATCTCAGGGAAATTTTTTGCCAATGATTCCAGTTCTTCGTGGTACATGAGGTAAATTTTCTTGGGACCAATCTCTGCCGGGAAATCATAAACACGATTTACGGACAAGGGATCTGTCTCACGCCACTCACCATTTTCCCAGTAACGCCCTTTGGCCGTTACTTCGCGAATATTAATTTCGGGATTGAAGTTAGTGGCAAAAGGTTTGCCATGATCGCCCGCGTTACAGTCGATGATGTCGAGATAATGAATTTCATCGAAATAATGTTTCTTCAAATAGGCGGTGAATACGTTGGTTACACCGGGATCAAAACCGGAACCCAACAGTGCCATCAAACCGGCTTCCTGGAATTTATCCTGATAATCCCACTGCCAGGAATATTCAAATTTAGCGGTATCCAAAGGTTCATAGTTGGCGGTGTCGAGGTAATCGACTCCGGCTTCAAGACAGGCATCCATAATATGCAGATCTTGATAAGGCAGTGCCACGTTGATAACGAGATCCGGCTTTTCCTTTTTTAACAGGGCCACCAGTTCCGGTACATTATCCGCATCCACTTGAGCTGTTTTAATGGGTCGATTCAGCTGCGCGGCCAATGCTTTGCATTTTTCCTCGTTGCGGCTGGCTAAAACAATCTCTGAAAACACGTCCGGCAGTTGCGCACATTTATGAACGACAACACCACCGACACCACCAGCACCAATAATCAGGACTTTTGCCATTACTCTCTCCGTTGAAAGGAATTATCACAAATCATTAACAGAAACGTAGCCGATGGATGCAATTCGCAACCATCACCCCTTGTCGGTTACCGAGTGAGGTAACGCGACCCATCGTTTTCCTTGCGATGAAATTTG
>CAYUVQ010000019.1:23592-31783 GCA_964448175.1 uncultured Cellvibrionaceae bacterium
CCGCGCAGGCTCTCGCTGTAGGCCGCCAGCATTTGCTGGCGGTCGGCGATGCTGATACGACCATCACGCACCGCTTGTTCCGCCGTGCTGCGGAACGACTGGTACATTGCATTGGGATCGTATTCAACATAACTCAGGACATCTGCAATGCTGTCACCGTGCAATTCGTGAACGAACTCCATGGTGTTGTCTGCATTGATGCGCACGCTGGCCACGTTGGTATCGCCAAATAAATTGTGCAGGTCACCGAGAGTTTCCTGATACGCACCTACGAGGAACACGCCAAGATAATATTCCTCACCGGGTCTTACGTTATGCAAGGGTAAGGTGCTGGATTCACCTTCCGGTCCGGCAAATTTTTTCAATTTACCATCACAATCACAGGTTAAGTCGGCAATGATGGCCTGACGGTTTGGTTCTTCGTTCAGACGATGAATCGGCATTACCGGAAATACCTGTTCGATAGCCCATGAGTCCGGTAATGATTGGAATACGCTGAAGTTACCGTAATAAATATCCACCAGTTGCTGGGGTAAAGTTTCCAGTTCTTGCGGAACACGCTTCATCTGCGGCAGTAACTGGGTGATTTTCTGCATACCCGCAAGATAAAGATTTTCACCGAAGGCGCGGTGGCGCAACGATATGTCACCACGGTGAAACAGATCGCGGATCTGGTCGCGATAGTAGATAACGTCGTTGTAACATTCCTGCAGCGTGTTCGGGTTAATCACCGAAATTGAATGCCACATGTTCTCGATCATCTCGTGAGAGCCTTCCGGCAACTCATCAGGTAACGGAGTCGGTTCAAAATGCGTAACATCAAGAATGTTAAATAACAGTACGGCGGTATGCGCAACCGTTGCACGACCTGATTCAGTCACAATCGTCGGATGCGCAATACCGTGTTCATCCAAGGATTCCTGGATCGCTTCTACCACGTCGATGCAATATTCCTGCACTGAATAGTTACGGCTGTGACCACTGGTACTGCTGGTGCCGTCATAATCAATCGCCAGACCACCGCCCAGATCGATATAACCCAGCGGCGCACCCTCGCGCACTAATTCAATGTAATAACGGCAGGCTTCAAGCACGCCGGCACGAATACTGCGAATATTTGGAATTTGTGAACCCAGGTGGAAATGCAGTAACTGGAAGCAATGCAACAAATCGGCTTCACGCAAACTATCCACAACAGATACCAATTCATTGGTATTCAAACCAAACAGGCTGCGATCACCACTGTCTTCGCTCCAGTGGCCTTCAACCTTGGTGGATAATTTCAAACGAACGCCAATCAGCGGATCAACACCCAGCGCGCGGCTGCGCTCAATAACAATAGGCACTTCAGCCAGAGTTTCCAGCACAAAAAAGCATTTAAAGCCGAGCTTACGTGCCTGCAAACCCAGATCAATAAATTCTGCGTCTTTGTAGCCGTTGCAGATAATCACACTTTCGCGATCTTTCAGCGTAGACAAAGCAATCATCAATTCCGCTTTGCTGCCCGCCTCCAGGCCATGATGATAACGCTCACCAAACCGTGCGATTTCAGCGATTACATGACTTTGCTGATTAACTTTGATAGGAAAGGCACCACGATACTGGCCTTGATAGCCACTCGCCTTAATAGCGGCGGCAAAAGAATCATTCAATGTACTGATGCGCGTATCAACGAGATTTTCGAGTCGCAGCAACACGGGCATATCGAGGCCGCGCTGCTGTAAACCCTGGGCCATTTCCATTAGGGAAATGGTGGACTCACCGCCATTGACCGGCACCCTGACAACCACCTCACCGGATTCAGAAACACCAAAATAGCCACTACTCCATTCATCAATGCCGTAGAGTTCGGCGGATTTACGTGAGGTCCAGTTGGGAGGGTCGTAGGATTTATTCAATGATTGGATACCTTAAGTTGAGTGATTGATGGAAATGTCAGCTGCCTGACGCCGGTAGCAGATACCGGTAACCTCAATGACACCACAGCCTTGCCAAGTTCCGAGGGCTCGTGCGGATTCGGGCGCAATTGTCCACATTCTCGTTGAAAAATAAAGCTTTTTCATGATTATGGCGGCAGATTGCAAATAAAAACCGCTCTCATTAACGAGCCGCGCTATTCTGGCATCGCCCTTAAGAGAGTGACAAGTGTGGAATACAATTGTTACAAAATCCGGGAAAACTGGCGGGGAGCAACAGCCCCCCCGATTGAGCGACTCAATGGGTCCGCCGGTGAGTGAAGATTCTCAAGTTTTGCCCCACTAGCGCTAGCGTAATCGGCAACATCAAGCGGCGTGCGGACGAAAGTTAATCACCCGATACGTGAGCAATATGCTGGCTACGGTCAGGCCAACGCACAGCGCAATCCAGAACCCCGATGCACCCATCGGCGCCACCAGCCAGGAAGTAAAGGTGAGCATATAACCCAACGGCAGACAAATCGCCCAGAACGAGAACAGCATGATAAACATGGGAATGCGGGTGTCGCGGAAGCCACGCAATGTGTTGATCATGGTGACCTGAATGATGTCCGCAATCTGAAAGATGGCGGCAAACAGAAACAGACCTACGGCCACCTCCAGCACGGCAGGATCATTAGTATAAAAGCCAGCAATAGTGTCGCGGCCGAACAACAACACCGGCACATTGAACAGGGAAATGCCAAACGCCAAGGCTAACGCGCTGCGGGCAAGTAACTGCGCGCGCTCCGGGGCGCCGGCACCGACCAGATAACTGATTCGTAGCGTCAACGCCATACCGAGACTCAACGGCACCATAAATAACAACGAAATCGCATTGAGCACAATTTGATGCCCCGCTACCACCTTGGGTCCTAAAGGCGCGAGAAATAAAGCAATTACCGCAAACATGCTGACTTCGACAAACATGGTAAAGCCGATGGGTAAGCCCAGACGCAGCACGTGTTTGATTTCCTGCCAGTCAGGCCTCACCCAATCGGCCAGCAGGTGAAATGATGCAAAGGCTTTACTGCGGTTGAGGTAAACCAGCAGCGCAAGCACGGCGATCCAGTTAGCGATGGCGGTAGCCCATCCACACCCCACACCACCGAAGGCCGGCAGGCCGAGTTTGCCGTAAATAAAAATGTAATTGAGCGGCAGATTGAACAGCGTGCTTACTAACGAGAACACCATGATGACCCGGGTATGACCGAGGCCATCGGTCAAGCCACGCAGGGCGGCGAGCAACAATAACGCCGGCACACCCCAGGCGAAGGCGTCCAGATAACCTTGCGCAATAGCCGCCGTGCGGGTATCGAGTTGCAACAGATCGAGTACCGGACGCGCATTGGTTAATAACAAAACCATCAGCAAGGTGCCGGCGGCGGCGATGTACAACCCCTGCCAGGTCACCGGCATGATGCGCTGCCATTGCTGTGCACCGCGGTGTCCGGAAATGATGGGTTGTAGCGCATTTAATACGCCCATGCAGAATAACAGTATCGGCACCCATAAACCGGCACCAATACCAACCCCGGCCAGGTCCTCGGCACTGGCGTGGCCGGCCATCACCGTGTCAATAACACCATTGGCCATTTGTGCCAGCTGTGCGATCAGGATCGGGCCGCCGAGAATGGCGAGGGTTTTCCATTCGGTAAATACCTGCGTCAGCCGGCTGGCTTTAAGATCGGCAGGTTTGAGTTCGGGCATGGGTACTTCGGAGTCTTGCACGGGGAAAGCGTCCTGTTAACACAATAAATTGACGGTTAAAAATCTCTGCAGATCATTTTTGAAGAAGCTAATCAAGCGATGACAACGGCGGAAATTCAATAATGCTCAGGCCCATTCAGATCGGCGCGTAGCCGTTGTTTTCATACAGATTACAGTGCAAAGCCGGGTTAAAAACGCGCTTAACATATAGTTTATGTTTTGCTTTTTGGCCTCGCCGTGAAGGTTTCGTATTACTTTCCAGAAGGTTGTTACGAAAATGCAAACCAAAACGGCACGATAGAGATAGACAAAATAAAAACGATAGCGATCACTTGGGCCAGGAAACGAATCGGGTGAGCGGCGATTTTTTTTGCAAGCGTGGGTGCTTCACCACTCGCTTCCAGCTCGGCATATACCTGCTGCTGATTTTTTGTTCGCGCCTGCTGATAATCCTCCAGGATCGCTTTAGCCTGCGCGTATTGAGTATCGTTGGGCAACCAAATAGCATCCACCCCCACCTTCCAGCGACCCGCATCGGTTTCGTAAAAATGAATGTCGTGTTCTTCTAGAAGCTGGCGCACCTCCATGGCTTCATCATCGGGAACATTGGTCAGTCGGAAGAGTAGTCGGGCCATAGGTGGTCATCTTTATGTCGATCAGGCATGGTAAAAGGTCAATTGCCGGAAACAGCGAAGGATACCAGTTTCTATCACAGCAGGGTTGAGCTAATCCGTAGGTCAGATTAGCCTACGCGTAATCCGACAAATATCCACGCGATACCTGTTCCTCCTGGTGAAATGATCTCTACCAGTAGTCGAGAAAAAATGCATGAAACTTGTGTTCCTGGGCACCTCTGCCGGCACCCCCACCAAACACCGCAACGTAACCGGTCTTGCACTCGAACACCTTGAGGCGAAGGCCTGGTATCTGTTTGATTGTGGCGAAGGCACCCAGCATCAGCTTTTATATACACGCCATTCGCTGGTTAAACTGCGGGCGATTTTTATCACCCATGTACACGGTGATCATAGCTTCGGTTTACCGGGCTTGCTCGCCAGTGCCTCCATGGCGGGCCGCACCGAGCCCTTGACCATTATCGCCCCGGCCCCGCTGGAAGCTTTCATCAGGCTGGCTCTGGAAACCACCCAATCCCGCTTGACCTATGAATTGCAATTTGTGGATGTGGCGGAGGTGGGTTTCCACTGGCAGGACGACACCATCAGCGTTAAAGCCACAGAGCTTTCCCACCGTGTGCCCTGTTTTGCTTATGTCATTACTGAAAAGCGGCTGGAAAAATCGCTGCTTACCGAGCGGCTTATAGCCAATGAAGTCCCCGCTGGTCCGCTGTGGAATCGGATTCATAAGGGCGAGGATGTCGTACTGGATGACGGCCGCCACATCAACAATGCCGATTATGTGGCGATTAAGCGCCAGCCCCGCCGGATCATCATCGGGGGTGACAACGACACCCCCGAACTGCTGCGGCAAGCCTGCGCCGGCGTGCATCTGCTGGTTCATGAGGCGACCTACACCCAGGCGGTTTCCGATCACGTAGGGCCGGAGCCGCAGCACAGTTCCGCGGAGCAGGTCGCACGGTTCGCCGAGTCGGTGGGACTACCTAATCTCATCCTTACCCACTTCAGCTCGCGTTATCAGTTCGCCCACAAAAACGCGCCGCTGATTGATGAAATTGAGCAGGAAGCCCGACAGTTTTATCGCGGTAATTTACAGCTCGCGCGTGATTTTGCAGCGTTTGAATTGAAAAAGGATTTTAGTCTGGTCAAGGTGGGGAGCAATGAAGAAAACGATGTCGGGCAGCAATAAAGTGCTGCGGCAATTCGGTTCTTATATTCTGCCTCTTCTTCAGGCGTATATTGGGGAGTGCTCCAGGCACGGCGCTAGGCGTACATCGTAAATTGAAAAAATGATGCGGGTAACGCTGAGGCAATAAAATGGTAGTCGTGGACTGTTTGAAACAGCACCCGTAGGTCGAATTAGCGCAGCGTAATCCGACACACATCTTGCCACAACATCCAGCACCATTATTACCGCTTAACCCAGCGTCCCAACCGCATGGGTCATCACGCAGCCCGATTGAATTGCCCACCCTTCGCACTCAATAACATCCAGCACGCAATCCTGCTTATCAACGGGAAAACACCACCGTCTTATTCCCGTTCAATAACACGCGGTGCTCCGCATGCCAGCGCAGTGCGCGGTTGAGTACAACAGCTTCGATATCCCGGCCAATTTCCGCCATATCTTCCGGTGAGTTAATGTGTGAAACCCGCTCCACGGCTTGTTCGATAATCGGGCCTTCATCGAGATCAGCCGTTACAAAATGGGCGGTGGCACCGATCAGTTTTACGCCCCGCTCATAGGCTTGATGATAGGGTTTCGCACCTTTAAAACCTGGGAGAAAGGAATGGTGAATGTTGATGGCGCGGCCGTTGAGCTTGCGGCACAGATCATCAGAAAGAATCTGCATGTAACGCGCGAGCACCAGACAATCGGCTTTTTGCTCCTCCATTAATTGCCAGATCTTCGCTTCCTGCTCAGCCTTAGTCTCCGGCGTGACGGGCAAATAATGAAAGGGTAATTCGTACCACTCCGTTAAATCTTTCATTACGGTGTGATTCGAGACCACACCAAGGATATCAATCGGTAAGGCGCCGCTTTTCCAGCTGTTAAGCAGGCTGTTCAAGCAATGGCCCCACTGGGACACCGCGATCAGCACGCGAGGTTTGCAGTCGCTATCAAAGATATTCCAATCCATCTTGTACTGTTCGCCAAGAGGCTGAAAGATAGCTTTGATTTGCGGCAGGCTGTAACCGGCGGGGCATTCGAATACCGTGCGCATAAAAAAGCGACAACGATCGACGTCTTCGAATTGCGAGGATTCTTTGATGTTAAAACCCAGGGTGGCAAACAATGTAGCCACGGCGGCCACTATGCCTTTGGAGTCCTTACAGCTGAAGGTTAAAACGATTTCTTTCACACCGGACATCGTATTGGTTCCCGTTTAGTCGTGACGGCAAAAATAGCTGCCAAGCCTACGGGATTGCACCCCGGCTGTTCAAGTCGGATTACGCCTTAGGGCTAATGCGACCTACTGGGGTGGGATGTGAGTGGTGGAGAGGCTCTGGTTGGGTCGGATTACGCCGCGGGGCTAATGCGACCTACTGGGGACGGGGAAATGCGGCCTGCGATTTAGTTTACGAGCCTAATTCAAGCGATGCATTGAGTTACGCCGTCGCGCGATAATGTGGCACCCGTAGGTCGGATTAGCGCAGCGTAATCCGACATCAAAAGAAGTATCCTCACTCAGGTTCAGGTCGCAGGCGTGCATTCAGCCCGTAGGTCGGATCGGCCTAGGGGTAATCCGACGTTGGACGCGGTAACTATTCACTTGGATCTCACCAACCCTGTCGAATTGCGCCGCTAACGCCACATCGAACATAATCCTCGCGTTAATCTGAAGGAAAACCTGGCTTTATGCAGACTTCGCTGTTCGATAACGACACGCCTTCCAACACGATAAAAAAATCCGGACAAACCGTAGAACCTATTGCGCCTGATCCGGCGCTGATCGAACTGGCCACCCATTTGCCGGACCATTTACGGTTGGGCACCTCATCGTGGAATTACCCCGGCTGGGCCGGCTTGGTATGGGATGGGACCTACCCCGCGACGAGCCTCTCACGGCATGGCTTGACCGCCTACTCCCGGCACCCGCTCTTTCGCACTGTAAGCATCGACCGCTCCTTTTACCGGCCGTTAAATGTCGCTCAGTTTGCCGACTATGCGGCGCAGGTGCCCCAGGATTTCCGATTTGTAGTCAAGGCACCGAGCCTGATCACCGATGCGCTGGTGCGAGATGAATCCGGCCGGGGCATGCGACCGAACATGCATTTTTTGGACGCCATGCAGGCGTTGCAATTGTTTGTCGAACCGGCTTTAGCGGGACTGGGTCAGCGGCTTGGCGCCCTGGTGTTTCAGATTAGCCCCCTGCCGCCCGCCTGGCTGACGCGGATGCCGGAGTTGATTCAACGCCTGCACCGATTGCTGAAGATCATCCCGGATCTGCACGCTGTTGCGCCCGATGGAGTAGTCGCGGTAGAGGTGCGTGATCCCCATTGGCTGACACGGGAGTTCGTTGAGGCGCTGCGCGATGCCGGAGCCACATACTGCATGGGGCTTCACGCCAAGATGCCGCGTATCACGGACCAATTGCCAATCCTGCGCGCCCTCTGGCCGGGCCCACTCGTGTGCCGCTGGAACCTGAATCCCTTGCACGGCGCGTATGGCTATGAAGATGCCCGAGACCTTTACGCGCCCTTTGATCGTATGGTGGATCCTGACCTGGAAACCCGCGAGGCGTTGACGAAAGTAATCAGCGGCACCGCCCAGGCCGGCCACAATGTTTACGTCACCCTCAGCAATAAAGCCGAAGGCTCTGCCCCCCTGTCCGTAATTGAACTGGCCAAAGCCTTGGGTAGGTCGATAGAAATTGGTCGGTAGGTCGG
>CAYUVQ010000019.1:31883-39378 GCA_964448175.1 uncultured Cellvibrionaceae bacterium
CCAACGCGATATGTCGGATTACGCCGCTGCGCGGCTAATTCGACCTACACTCCACATTCGACCTACAACCTTACGCGCCCCGCTGCCCTGCACTTGTAGGTCGGATTAGCGAAGCGTAATCCGACATGGGGGGAGGTGGTCCCTTGCATCTCTGTAAATCCGGCCAAAGCGGTGTCGGATTACGCCGCTGCGCGGCTAATTCGACCTACACTCCACATTCGACCTACAACCTTACGCGCCCCGCTGCCCTGCACTTGTAGGTCGGATTAGCGAAGCGTAATCCGACACTACCATTGCCCTCGTCCAACCCCATCGTCCGATTAGAGCGCCGCGACTTAACCTGCTGTTTCCCGCTCAACGCAAGCACGAAATCCGGTTTGCAGCATGGCGAAGATCGGGCCGGGGCAGAATGGGAGGGGTCGGCCATCAATGGTGCCTACGGGGATCAGCTCGGCACCTGTTCCCGTCAGGAAGCATTCGTCTGCTACAAACAGGTCGTACGGAGCTAACGCGGTTTCGCGATGGGGAATTCCCAGCTCGGCTGCCACTTCCAGCACGACCTGCCGGGTGATGCCGTCCAAGGCGCCTTCCATGACTGGCGGTGTCAGCAGCTCGCCGCCACGCACGATAAAGATATTGTCTGCGCTGCCTTCGGCTACCCGACCGGCACTGTTCAAAAGAATGGCTTCATCCGCACCCGCATTGCTGGCTTCCAGCCGGGCGAGAATATGGTTCAGGTAATTCAGGCTCTTGATCCGCGGATCAAGCCCATCCGGCCCGAGTCGGCGCGTTGCCGCGATGACGACTTTCGCTCCTTGCGCACGGGTTTCTCCACTGACCAGTTGCAGGCGATCAGCAATGATAAAAACCGATGGTGAATGACAACGGGTCGGGTCTAAACCCAGCGGACCCACACCTCGGGTCACCACAAGCCGCAGATATCCGTCTGCTGCTCCCGTGGCCGCGACGGTGTGTTCAACCGCATCGGCCATCTGCGCCAGGGTGTAAGGCAACGCCAAAGCGATGGCCCGCGCCGACAGAGCCAGCCGATCCAGATGCTCCTGCAGCCGGAAGGCCCGTCCGTTATAGAATCGGATACCTTCAAACACGCCGTCGCCATACAACAGACCATGGTCGAACACCGATACTGTCGCCTGGTGCGGTGGAACCAGATTGCCGTTCAGCCAGCACGCCGGCTGGTGAGCTGCCTCAGCCATGAAATTCTCCTGTGAGTGTGATGTGGGCCTGCCCCGTTAAATGAATACGCTCCCCCTGCACTGCCAATGTGAGCAAGCCGGTGCGCGCTGAAACCTGCTTAGCACGCAGCAGCTTTTTGCCCAGCCGCTGCCCCCAATAAACCGCCAGTAAACAGTGGGCAGCGCCAGTAACCGGATCCTCGTTGATACCGATACGAGGCGCAAAAAAGCGGGACACGAAATCGATACCGGGTTCATCACCGGGTGCAGTGACGATCAAGCCGCGCGGTGGCAGTGCTGCAATCAGGCGGAAGTCCGGTTGTAGCCGGCGCACCTGTTCGGCGGAATTGAAAACGGCCACCCAATCCTCCCTGCCCCGCCCAAGCCAGACAGGTTCGGCGCCTAAGAGGTCAGGTAATGATGAGGGAGCGGCCTCCAAAAGCTGCGGCGGGTCTGCGGGAAAATCCAGGGTACTACCCTCTTTCTGGCGGCTCGCATTCAGCAAACCACTGCGGGTATGAAAATCTATGCGCGTCTCGGTCTCCCATCCGCTGTGCCACAGCACATGGGCCGCCGCGAGCGTGGCATGACCGCAGAGGTTGACTTCAGTCGCTGGCGTAAACCAGCGCAACACCCATCCGGGCGCGCCGGGCTGGGGCAGCCGGGATACGAACGCCGTTTCTGACAGGTTCATCTCCGCGGCCACCTGCTGCATCCACTGCGCCGATTTTTCCTGTCGCAACAGACATACCGCTGCCGGGTTGCCACTGAATGGTCCGGTGGCGAAGGCATCGACAATAAATAAAGGTTGGCTCATGGCAATATCTCCAAGGGGAGCTGCCACTCTAGGGAGTCGTCATCGATGGTTACAGTTGCAGAAAAATAAAAATTGATACGGTACAAATAGGCTATTGTTATCTCTGTACCGGTCACAATGACCCCTTTCTGTACCTATCACAGCGACCAGCTTTATCGCCACAATCGCCGCCATGGAAACTCTTTACCAACAACTGGCCGAGGACCTGCGAACCTCGATTCTTCAAGGCAGCTTCCAGCCGGGTGACCGCCTGCCCGGCGTGCGGCAGTTAAGCCGGCAGCGCAATTTGAGTATCGCTACGGTGATCTCCGCCTATCGGTTGCTGGAAGATCAAGGTGTACTGGAAAGCCGGCAGCGCTCCGGCTTTTATGTACGCGCGCGCATTAATAACCGGATTCCCCAACCTCGCTCCCTGGTTGATACTCCTCACCCGGCCCCGGTTACCGGTCAGGAGATGGTAGTGCAGCTGATCCGGGCAGCTAATAATCCGTCAGTGATCCAGTTGGGAGCCGCTGTGCCCGCTCCGGAATTCCTTCCTACCCGCGCGATTGAACGCGCGCTGATCCGTTCCGCCCGCCAACATCGCGTGCGCTCCGCCAACTACGAATTTTCTCCCGGTTCCCTCGAACTACGTCGTCAACTGGCGCGACGGATGGCGGAAGCCGGTTGTGCCGTGAATCCGGATAATCTCGTGATTACCAATGGCTGCCAGGAGGCACTGAGTATTGCTCTGCGGGCGGTAACCCAACCGGGTGACGTCATCGCGATTGAGTCGCCCGCGTTTTACGGTTTATTGCAGGTGCTGGAATCGCTGGGTCTTGAGGCGTTGGAAATTCCCACTCATCCGTTAACCGGAATCTCCATTGAAGCGCTGGAGCTGGCCATCAGCCGATGGCCGGTGAAAGCGTGCGTGGTGGTACCTAACTTCAGTAATCCACTGGGAGCCAGCATGCCGGTGGAACATAAACAACGGCTGGTAAAGCTGCTCGACCAACACGCGATTGTGTTGATCGAGGATGACATCTATGGCGACCTGGCGTTTTCAGGCCAGCGTCCCCCGCTGTGCATGGGCATGACAGATAGCGGCAACGTCATCCTGTGCAGCTCGGTCTCAAAGACGTTATCGCCCGGGTTGCGGGTAGGCTGGATTGCGCCGGGGCGTTTTCAGCAGCGGGTCGAATACATGAAGTACGTGCTCAACCTCGCCACCCCCACCATCCCCCAGCTCGCCGTTGCCGACCTGCTGGAAAGTGGGGTTTATGAGCGGCACCTGCGCAAAGTACGCCGGGAATACGCACAGGCCGTAGCGCGTATGACCCAGGCAGTAGCCGATTACTTTCCAGAGGGCACTCGTGTTACCCGCCCCCAGGGTGGATTCGTGATCTGGCTGGAGCTGCCGGATTATGTCGATAGTTTTGATCTTGCTCGCCGGGCGCTTGCGCAAGGTATCAGTATTGCGCCGGGTCCGATCTTTTCGCCCAGCCAAAAGTATCGCAACTTCGTTCGCCTTTCCTGCGCCTGTATATGGAATGCACGGGTTGAAAAAGCGTTGATAAAGCTCGGTTCATTGATTTCCCGATAAGTGGCACCTACATCCACCGATCTGGAAATCATGGTCTACACTTGGGGCAATATCTTAGTCGTTGGATAACGAATGGCCGCCGTAAAAACTCCCCGCTCTGTTCCCTCACCCTACCGTTTGCTGATGGTGTCGACCATGATGGCGGTCATCGCGCTGCTCGCTTATTTTGTACTGCCGGAGCGCAAGGTACGTATCCATCCTGATCAGGTTACTGGCTATCACCTGTTTTTTGACGGGCAGCACAAGGGGCGTACACAGGCAGAATGGACCGACGAAAAACAGTTCAGCTTTCGCTGTACGGCCAGTGAAAATCCCATCGAGCAACCCTATTGCGGACTCACTATTAATCTCGGCAAAGCCTTGAAAGATACGCAGCTTACCAATTATCAAAATATGGAAGTGAAGCTGATTTATCACGGCAACAACGAGCGGCTGCGCATTCGCCTGCACAACTTTGATCCCGCTAGCTCGCGTAACCACTACCGGGAAACGCTCCGCGGTCTGGATGTCAGTTTTCAGGCGGAAGAAACCCGTCATCCCCTGGCCATTGCAACCACCGGCTGGGTACTGAACAGCAAGGACTCAAGCGATGCTGGGGCGATGGATGTCAGTGTTGACCTTGTTCCACCTATTGCAGCTGGTCCCCATGACCTGCAACTGGAATACATCGAGGTATACAGCGAGTTGCTACCGGCTAGCAGTTGGTATCTGGGTGTAGCGCTGCTGTGGTTACTCGTTAATCTGCTTATTATTTCCCGGCATTCGGTTACGCAGGAATTACGCATCCGCAATGATTCCCGTCGCCTCGCCACATTGGCGTCTTATTCCGGTGGACTGGAGGAGGAATCGCAGAAATTCAAAACCTTATCGACTATCGACCCTTTAACCGCCACGCTGAATCGCAATGGCTTTGCGGACGAGTTGAACAAGATTACCGAGAACGGGCAACTGGTGGCGGATACGGCCATCATCATGGTCGACATTGATCACTTCAAACGGATCAATGACAAACACGGCCACGATGCAGGCGATCATGTACTGCAGGCAGTCGCTGCCGCGCTGCAAAGCAATATTCGCAGCACGGATAACCTGGCGCGCTGGGGCGGCGAGGAATTTCTGCTGTTATGCGTCCACACCACAACGCAGCAGGCGCTGTTGATTGCAGAAAAACTACGCACCTCGATTGAATCGCTGAACCTGCAATACCGGGACAATGCTATCCCCGTTACCGTCAGCCTCGGCATCGGTATCGCCAGCGATAGCGAAACCTTCGATGAGCTGTTCCTGCGCAGTGATCGCGCGCTGTATCAGGCAAAACGCCTGGGGCGGAACTGTGTGGTGCTGGATGAAGAGCGGGAGAGCCAGCGGTAGCTTTAGATCGGCTTTTCAGGGATGTCGGATTACGCTGCGCTAATCCGACCTACAGGATCAGCAATAGCTGGCATTCACTGAAAGCAGGTATTGCCTGTTGCGCTACAAAATCACCACCAGCAAAAACGGCAGGGTCACAAACGCAAGCAAGGTAGAAATTACTACCATGGCCGCAATTTCCTGGGGGTTGCGGTCGTAGCGCAATGCCAGCAGATAATTAAATACCGCCACCGGCATGGCGGATTGCAGCAGCACCACACTGCGCGATACGCCCTCCACACTCAGCAGCCAACAGCTCAACCAACCCAACACCAGTCCGCCAAAAATCCGGGCAATGCTGAAGCCAAGACTGCGGCGCCAGGTGCCGATCTTAAGCGTCGCGAGGGAAACTCCGAGGGTGATGGTCATCAAGGGAATTGCAAAACCACCGATCAGGGTTACGGTGTTATCGATCCAGCGCGGTAAGTGAGTACCGGTTACCAGCATGGCCAGTGCGATGACCATGGAATGAATCACCGGCTGACGTGCCATGTCTTTAAAACGGTCACCCCACCCTCCTTCCGACACAATCAGCAAGCCTACGGTAAAGGTCGCAATCATCATCACCATGAAGGAACCGAGAGCAAGGGCCAGACCCAGCTGGCCGAAAGCGAACAGGCAGAGCGGCAAACCCATATTGCCATTGTTGGGAAAAATCAGTGGCGGCAGGTAAGTGGGAATATCGAGCTTCAGGCTGCGTAGCAACAACCACCCCATAACACCCATGGCAGCCATGGCGATGGCGGTAGCCAGCATTACTTCCCCCATGACCGACGCATCCACTTCGACTTTGCTCATTGCCGAAATGGTCAGGCACGGTGTACCCACATACATAACGATGCGGGACACAAAGTCCGCCGGATAATCCGTGCCGGATCGACCCCAGATAAAACCAATTAACACGCTGATAACGATGGGAGCCAGGATCGCGATGAGTTCGCTGAGCATAGATGACCTTGCAACAACCGGGTGGACGAGGTGCGCATATTAACAGGCAAATGGGGTTGCGGTTTTTTATGGCGGGTAGATGGAGGGTTGGTCGGATTACGCCTTAGGGCTAATGCGACCTACTTGGGGGCGGGCGGTTTAGGCTTTGAGGTTATGCCGCCTGCGTCTGGATCGTCGGATTACGCTCTAGAGCTAATTCGACCTAATTCTGGATAGGCGTTTCACTTAGCGTTAGGGCGACCTACGCGGAAGCTTCAGCGACAGCGGCCGGCACCGCTTTGGTTTGTCATCAAAGCTTCGTCAATCTGTCGCAGAACTGCCATATTCGTGACGTTTAATTCCGCTGGTCAATCTTCTATAACCGTCCAGCCGGAGTCTGTGCCTCATGACTGAAAAACATAACTCGATTGTGATCGACAACAGCGGTGAAGAACCGCTCTCTAATTTCTCTGATAATCCGACCTTTGCTGAGATCCTTGATGCCCGTCAGCAGCGCCGGTCTTTCCTCAAAGGCGGTATTGGTGCCGCCGTTGCTACGTTTATGGGTATCGGCCTTGTTGGTTGTGGCGGTGATGATGACGATGATAATCAGGCCAGCTCCTCGTCCAGCGCGACCAGCAGCACGAGCAGTTCGTCCTCGTCATCTGCCGCGCCCCTGCTCGGCTTTACCGCCATTGCCGCCGCCCGCCCCGATAGCATTCTCGTACCTGCCGGATACACTGCCACGCCGTTTGTGCCTTGGGGTACGCCGCTGACCGGCCGCCTCCCGGCATTTAATGACGACGGCACCAATACCGGCGCGGACCAGGAACAACAGGTGGGTGCACACCACGACGGCATTTTCTTTTTGCCCATGGACGCTAAAACCACCGGTATCAACTCCAGCGAAGGGCTGCTGGTAATGAACCACGAATACTTTGATCCCAATGTGTTCCATGCCAATGGCGCCACCAGTGTGGGTGGTAAGCGCCCGACTGACGAAGTCCGCAAAGAGATTGCCGGTCATGGCGTCAGCGTGATTCACATCCGTAAGACCAATAATCAATGGGCCCTGGTGGAAGGCAGCGTGTTCAATCGCCGTATTACCGGCGCCACTCCGATGGTCATCCGCGGCCCGGCGATGGGTTCGTCGAAGATGTCGACCAAATACAGCCCGGACGGCACCGCAACGCGCGGCACCCTGAACAACTGCGGCAGCGGCCTGACGCCCTGGCACACCTACCTGACCGCCGAAGAAAACTGGGCTGGTTACTTCGTCAACAAAGATGCTACTCGCCCGCGGGAGCATACCCGCTACGGCGTGCCCTCCAGCAACGGCCGCTATTCCTGGGAAACAGCAGAATCGGGGGAAGACATCTACACCCGTTTCGACGCGAGCACACGGGGTGCTTCTGCCTCTGATGATTACCGCAATGAGCCAAATACCTTTGGCTGGATGGTTGAGATTGATCCTTTTGATCCCGACAGCACGCCCCAGAAGCGGACGGCGCTGGGTCGCTTCGGCCACGAAGGAGTGGTCTTTGCACCGGCGGAAGAAGGCAA
>CAYUVQ010000020.1:0-5158 GCA_964448175.1 uncultured Cellvibrionaceae bacterium
ATAAGATTGGTCGCGCTGAAATGCAGGGTGATGTCCCGCTGATGGTACGGCAGGGTCAGTGTCTTGACATAATTGATCGCGCTGTCGATCCAGGGCGATTGCCGTGGGTCCTGCAGGCGCTGACCAATTTCAATCCCGGTGATATGAACCTGGGGCGCATTATGGTTGTTCGGTAAATCTGCCGGATTAAAATGAGTCAGGCCATCGGTGCCACCAAAATAGAGCCGGCCACTACGGCTTTTTAAATGACTGAAGCGATTAAACTGCGGGCCGGCGAGGCCGTCATGTTTATCAAACACGGTCACTTCACGGGTGCGCGGATCAAAACGGTTTAATCCCTCCCGGGTGCCCAGCCACAGGTAACCGGCATCGTCCTGCTCAATGGAGACGATATGTTCACTGGACAGTCCGTGGCTTTTGGAGAACGTCTGTCCCACATTAGCCACCGGGTTATAACGGATCAGGCCTTTGTCGGTAGCGATCCATAAAATATTTTTTTCATCCAGATGCAGATCCAGAATTGCACTGGTCAGCGTGAACTCCGGCGAGAAAAAGGTTTGCGTTGCGGGTGAAAACAATTCGATTCCATGGTAACCCCCCAACCAATAATCACCGGCGGGCGTCCGTTCAAAATCATTGATGGAATTGCTGCGGATTCCGCCAGGTTCGGGGGCGTCAGGTGTGAACAGGGTGAAGCGGTTGCTCCGTGTATCAAAAATCTGCAGACCAATTTCCCAGACACTGAGCAGCAGCCGGTCCTGTTGGTCTACTTCGATACGAAAAATATTATTGTCGGCCAACGTCCGATGGGGACTTAAGCGTGGGTCGCGTTTAAAGTTTTTAACAGCGCCGGTGCGTGGATCAAGCCGGTCAAACCCACCGCCCCAGGTGCCCAGCCAGATAAATCCGTTAGAGTCTTCCGCAATCGCCAGTATGGTGTTGCTGCTGATGCTGGTCGGATCGGCGGGATCGTGCTGGTAATGACGGAACTCCTGCTTAACCGGATCAAAACGATTCAGCCCGCCGCCATCGGTGCCGATCCAGATAATGCCGTCGCGATCTTCATGAAGATCAAGCACATTGTTAAATGCCAGTGAATTGTCTGAATCAAAACTGTGTTGCTCAACCGTAAATTTTTCCAGGAACGGGCTCAGCCGATACACCCCGTAATGCCCCAGAGAAAACCACAGATTGCCTTCGTCATCTTCGTGAATATGAGTGACGGCGCCGCGGGGAAGTTTGTATGCATCATAAGAGGTCGGTGGATAATGAATAAAACTGTTGCGCTCTGGTTGATATTGAAACGCGCCTTCTTTATCGGTGCCGAGCCACATCTGGCCTTGCGCATCCCGTGCAACAGCGGTGACGGAATGATCCACCAGAACCTGTGGCGTATTGCTGTCGTTGCGGAAATTTTTTACTTCCCCCGTCGCCGGGTCCAGGATAAAGAGACCGACGAGTGTGCCGATCCAGAGCTGTCCGTCTGAGTCTTCCGCTATGGAATTAATGGCGCTGAGGCCGGTGGCGAGATCAATGGGTAAGGAAAAATTTTCAACCGCCTGGGTCTGCGGATGAAAGCGGTAAATACCGGCACGGCTGGCGATCCATATTGCCGTGCTGCCGGATTGTGCGGTGATTGCCCAGATGTTGCCTTCGGGGCGATCAGCAAAATATTTTTCCGTAACAACGCCCGCGCGTGGATCAAAACGCAGGAGGCCAAAGCCTTCACCACCCACCCAGAAAAATCCCTCGGCATCTTCAACTATGGACGTAATAGTGAGGTAATTGCTGATGGGGTAAACGGTAAAGGTCCCAGTGTCGCGATGAAAGCGGTTAAGTGAATATCCGGCGCTCCAGAAGGTGCCGTCACTTTGCTCAAGCATAGTCCGGATGGTGCCGCGGCTAATGCTGGCCGGATCGTCCGGATTGTGCGTGAAGCTCTGGAAGGTGTAGCCATCGTAACGCTTCAGACCTTCGTCGGTGCCGATCCACAGATAACCTTCCCGGTCGCGCCAGGTGGCGTGGGTGTAGTCAGTCCAACGGGTATCTTCCAGATACAGCGGATGAATTTTTTTACTCGCCGTCGCCGGTAGCGTTACGCCAGCACAGAGCACTAAAAAAAAGACAATCATTCGACGCATCATAATTTATCCACTTCCACACGATTTCTTCCTCCTTGTTTTGCGCGATAGAGTGCTTTATCGGCACGCTTGAATGCAGCGTCAAATTTTTCCCCAGTGCAGGCTATGGCAAGGCCGATGCTCACGGTTATCCTGAGTTCAAGCTCCGCTCCAAAACTTTGTCGGCCGGTAATCTCACGTAATTTATTGGCCAGCTGAAGCATGGTGTCGCGGGAGCGGGTCTTACATATCACCACAAACTCTTCACCGCCCCAGCGTGCAAAAATATCTTCAGAGCGCAGGTTTGCCGCCATCAGTGTGGCAAAAGCGCGGAGCACTTTGTCACCCATATCGTGGCCGTAGGTGTCGTTGATCTTTTTGAAGTGATCAAGGTCGAGCATCATGATACCCACCGTTGTCGTCGCCCCGGCATCGCTGAACCATTTTTTAATGTGTGCTTCGGCACCGGTGCGGTTGTAAACGCCGGTCAGTGGATCGGTGTCGGCCAGCTCCCGCAGCGCTTTGCGGTCTTCTTCAAGACTGCGTTGTTTTTCTTCGAGGATGCGGATGAGCTGACGTTCCTGCTGCGACTTTTTCAGCAGCAGATAAAACCGTACCAGACCATCGAGCAGAAACACGGTCATCCAGAAGCCGAGAATAATCAGCAGCAGTGTTTCTGTGTGGATCCATTTGCCAATCAGCACAATGGTGTTGACGCGGGTTTTATGAATTCCCGGCTCGATAAAATCCACACCGATCTTGGTGATGTTGTCAAATTCCGGCAATGCCCAGCGGCGCCTTACGTTGAACTCCTGCAGCCACCAGCTGGCTACGTTGAATTCCACCAGCCTTACCCGAACCGGTGCCGCCGCTTCTTGAACAGGAAAGGTCATCGACAGGAACTTGGTGGAGGGGCTGTCGTTGGAGCTGGCGTAAGCCGAATTAAAATTGCGCATGTAAAGGCGAATGCGTTTTGCGGGGCCGCTATAGTCCAGCGAGATTTCTACGGCGTCATAACGTGAGAAATCCATGCCATTGGCAAAGTACGGGTCCCAGTAAACTTCCCAGCCACAGCCGAATTCATGATCAGGCTCGTAGTTGCAGAGCCATTCATGTTCTGCTTCGTTTATCCAGCTCCCCGAATTACCAGTCTGTGCATCAATGAAGCCATACATGCGCGGGACGCTGGCGTCGCCTGGATGAAGTTGGACACGTTTTTCCGGCAGAAAATAGTGTCCGATAAAAATCAATGCTGTGGCCAGTACACCGAACGCGAGCAGATGTTTTTCAATTTTAATAATCATGAAGTAACGTTCGCTATTTTTCCTGAACAACACAGTTACGCGTGTGCTTGGCTTTATAAAGTGCAATGTCGGCGCGCTTAAAGGTCATGCCAAAACTTTCACCGCGACGGGCCCTGGCAACACCAATACTTACCGTAATGTGCAGATTCAAGGTGGTTTCCAGCGGCTGTTCCGCGATCAACAGGCGCAGCTTTTCCGCCAGATTAAACAGGCTGCGTTCGCTGTATTCACGGCTGAGTACCAGGAATTCTTCCCCGCCCCAGCGGGCAAAAATATCACCTTGGCGAATGTTGGCCGCGATCAGTCGGGTCATGGTTTTCAAGATGGTGTCGCCGACATCATGGCCGTGGGCGTCGTTGATGTGTTTGAAATGATCAATGTCGATGACCAGCGCGCCGAAGTCGGACGGCAGATATTCACCACCAAATTCGTTGTGTAAATACTGCCGCAACCCTTCACGATTCAATACGCCGGTTAAGGCATCGGTGGTGGCCAGATTATTCAGGTGGTGTTTTTCTTCTTCGAGGGATTCCGCCGTACTGGTCAGGTTGTTGATCAGCGCTTCCCGCTGCCGGGAATCTTTATAGAGCCAGTAGTAACGCAACGCCGCTTCGCTGCCGAGGAAGATGCCCCAGAAAATTAAGATAGCGAATAAAAAATTCATGTTGGAGATACGCTCACCGACCAGCTCGACACTGTCGATCCGCATTTTGTGCATTCCAATTTCGAGATGATCCACACCGATGCTGTAAATTTTATCGAATTCCGGCAGCGCCAGTTCGCGCGGCGCATTAGTGTCTAAAATCCACCACTCCGCTACGCTGAATTCCGAAAGGTCGATGTATGCTGGCCCTGCTTTAAGATCTTCGGTGCGCAAGTAAACCGACATAAATTTGCCGGTGGTTTCTACGGTGGTATTGGGCAGCGGGTCGGTCTGTTGGCGCAGGTAAACTTCCAGGTATTTTGCTTTGCCTTCGTAATGAATTTTTATGTTAATGCCGTCGTAACGTGAAAAATCGATAGTGATTCCCCGCGCTGGCCCTGTATCTGCCGCGTCTGTTTCTGAAGTGCCTGCTGGCGGAGCGCTTGTTCCTGAAAGGCGCGCGCTGGTGTTTGTAACGGTGGACTGGTCGAGCAAACGCCGGCCCGCTGCGCGCGTCGCCTCGGTGACCTCGCAGCTCGTCTCATTTTCCCAGCCCCAGCCATCGCCATCTTCATCGGTGTCGATGAATTCGCAGGCAGGGTAAGCAGCGGTGAGTGTCTGGGTGGGAGCTGCTGGAGCGCCCCAGGTCAAATTGATACCACAGGGCGCCGCGTTGGGTTTGTGGTTGCACCACCAGCTGTGCTCGTTCGGATCAAGCCAGCCGTAGTCCGCCTTGCCCGCCGAATCAAGGGTGCCATATAGATTGGAAACCGTGCCGCCGCCAGGATAAATAGTCAGCCGCTCTAGCGGCAGATAAGGCTTGCCTATAATCGCAGCCACCGTGATCAGCGCAGCGACAAAGCGAAGCGTAGTGAATAAAGCGTTGGGTTTCATACAGCAGAGGCAACTATGGTTGATGATATTTTTTAATCTGCACCACGCTTGCCGGTGCCGCTTGTTACCGCTGAGTATAGGTCAGGAATAGCTATTAGCTGCCACCTGCTTAGCTCAAATTGATTTAAGGCCCCCAATAACCGCTTACCCAAGCTATATGAATACAACCCAGGGTCGAATTTTCCCGACGTAATCCA
>CAYUVQ010000020.1:5258-12324 GCA_964448175.1 uncultured Cellvibrionaceae bacterium
ATTAGCCCCAGCGTAATCCGACAAAACCAGCCTGATGACCAACCCACATTCACATCGACATCGCCAACTTCCGCTGGCCCTCGAACGTCTTAAGCCGACGCCGCAACAGCAACACCCCCGCTACTCCCACAATTAACAACACCCCGGTACCCGGTGCCGTAATCGGCTTAATATCCATAGTGAGAATAGACCGGCCAATCCAGATACTTCCTTCAAGCACCGTAAATCGTGCATCTGAATACCCGTGTTTATTAATAAAAAACGGATCGGGATCAATCACATACCCGATGGGGTCGACCCGGCCAAAGTCGAAACCGTGACCTTGCGAAACCATATAGAAAGGCCATTCATACTGCCGGTTTTTAGGGTCACGCAATTCCAGCTTCAGGGTATAGGTCGCATCAGATGGCGTATTTCCATCCGGCACATAACCATGTTTTCTCATGTCGTGGGCTAGAACGACAGAATGCCCTGTGGTGTAAACCTTGTTAAACGTTAAAACATCCTCGACCAGATAAGCCTGGGAAGCTGCAGAAAAACAAAAAAGAAATGCTGCAGACAGTAATCCGTGGATATGCATGACTACATCCTCCTGAAGTATTTATTACTCTTGCGCCATGTATGCACAACAGTATTAGTACGCAAGTTATAAACCAGCTTTGTGAATCCTGCGGAAATCAGGCAGTTATCGTGAGGCTGGCACAGGAGACATCGTTGCGAAAAGCCGAAGTGAAAAGTTTGTCGACGGCGGTCAGGGCTGATTCGGCGCGAGGTTTACAAGCGAGGCGGTTAAGATCAAAAAAATATCAATGTGAACTGGCGCACGCTTTTAGAGTGAGCTTTAATGTCTGGCGCATTAATTATTATTTGCGCATGTACAAAATTTGATCGCATTTTACTTTTGGTAAGCGAATTAGGGGCGAAGCCTCACGGATCGTCCACATTTTTCTTGGAGAAAAATAACTATGTTTTTAAAACAACCAACGCTTTGGGTATCCCTTGCTGCGATTCTGGCCATTGCTGGCTGCGGCGGCGGAGGCGGTTCCGATAAGCCTAAAACGCCAGGCACCAATCCACCGGTGACGACACCGGGTGACAACAACAGCGGTGTAAGCGTGACACTTTCCGGTGTGGCAACCAAAGGCGTGCTGAAGGGCGCGCAGGTCACCGCCTATGAGCTGGACTCACGTGGCCAGCGGCTTTCCGCTGCGGTTGGAACAGCGCTCACCAAGGCTGACGGCAGTTATGAGCTGGAATTGGCCAGCGCCTACACCGGCGGTCTCATTGAAGTGGAAGTATCCGTTATCGCCGGCACCAAGATGGTGTGTGACGCTGCCCAATGTGGCGATGCGGCACAAGCAGAAGAGATAGATCTTCCAGCGGACTTCACGCTGACAGCCATCGTGGAAAAGCCTGCTGCATCCAATACGGTCAGCGCGTCGGTGACTGCCTGGTCAACCATGGCTGCCAAACGCACCAAGGCCTTGGCGGCTGATGCCAAATCCCTGGCTGATGCTGCCAAGCAGGCCAATGCGGAAGTGAGCCAGGTGGTCGGCTTCGATATTGCGAAGACAACCTCCAAAGGCCTATCGCAACTGGGAGGCGCTACGGCGGCCCAAACCCAATACGCCGTGATGAACGCGGCCGTGGCCGAAATTCTGTTTGCGGGTGGTGAGGGTGATCTGACTGCACGCTTGAACAGCTTTACCAGCGCGCTCGAAGACGGTGTGGTGGGTAATGCATCCGATTCGCTTAATCTGGCCGAACTCTCCGGCGCTGTACGTGACGTTGCTGGTCGCGTGACGCTGGATGCTGGCGTTGTCGAAGCGATTAATAACCAGGCCGCCCAGTACGACGCGGCGGGCAAAGATGGTCTGAAGCCTGAATACGACGAAGATCTGGTTGTTGATGAAGGCGCGACCCAAGCGGAAAAAATTGAAAAATTCCAAACGTTTATAGCTCAGGCCCGTACCTGGATTTCCCAGGCCCAGGGACTGGATACTGCTGGAATTACCGACGCGGTTGGTGTTGATGCCGAGTCAGTTGAGGCCATCCTCAGCAGCGATGAAGATTTTGCGTTTGTCGGCCTGGTACTCGATGAAGCAGGCCGTTTTATGGTAGCCAATGCCAGCTCCCTTCAAGACTTTATCGAAAGCGGTCTCGCCCAGAACCTTGAGATTACGGATCGCGCAGGCGCTCAGATTGGTTCCGCTGCAATGACTTTCGCTGATGAAGGTGGTTTGACAATTTCCGTTGTGGGTTCGGTTTCTGGCGAAGCCCCGGAACATAACAAAACGTTTAACCTCGTGCTGGACACCAACCTGCCGCTCGATGTCATTCTTATTTCTGATGAAAGCGAAGAAGGCGATATTTACGTTTCACTGGGTCTCGCCAAAATGATGGCATCTACCAGCCTCAATCTGTCAGGTTATGTAGGGGATGGACAAAACAATCCGCTGACACTGCACAGCCTTAGCGTTAACCTCGAATTGAGCCAGGCTCTCGATGCTACAACAGAACTAGCGGAAAACCCCTTCGAATCACTGGCATTCGGCGGTGACGTAACTATCGCAAAAGACGGTGTAACATTCTCCGGTGCAATCGGGGTGAAATTTGTGAAGCTGATCTCCGGATTCGAGGGCTTCTATGCTTCACCGATTTCTGTTGAATACTTCCGCGTGTCCGGTGAATTTTCCAATGCGGAAGGCCACAGCTTTGCTGCCTCTGCAGCGCTGGATATTAAAAACGCCTCGACGTTTGATGTGTTTGCCTGGGCGGATTACAGCGGTAACGGTAGTTCACTTTATCGGTCCCTCGATTATTCGGTGGCTGAGTCAGTAATTGGCGAGGGTGTGGATGAGCTCGACTATTGGCATTTCTCAATCGGTGGTTATGTCGGTGAAGTCTATTCGTATTACGGCGGCCGTTACGTATACGGGGGAGAGACATTAGAAGAGGACCGGTTGGCGACAGAAGCAGAGATGAAAATTGCTGACGATGCAGCCCGGATGGCTGTGGCTGAAGAGTTTGCGGGTATGCCCGGGCTGGTTGATGGCATTACTATTGACTGGGTCTACATCGGTGGTAACAGCGACGGTTATGCATGGGTTGATGTTTATTACCAACTGCCGAACCTGGAAACCACAGATAATTTTGCCAAAGCGGCATTCAGTCTATCCGCGAAAGTCAATATTCCCGAGTTGCAGTCTGCACAGGTAACCGCCACGGTTAACCGCACCGCATTAAAAGGCGGCAGCGCGCTGGCTAACGTCAAGTGGAATGGCGGTGACTACACCATTGCTGTCAACTCTGAAGATATTGAAGCGGCTGAACAGGTGAATATCCGTTTCTTCAACAGCCAGGGCTATGAATTGAATGTTCAAACCGGGTTGGATGATAAAGGCGAGATTTCCATTACCTCCGGCAAAGCGTTATTGAACGGTGAGCAGGTAGGTTCAGTGGAACTGCGTAGAGGTCTCCCCGTGATCGTTTACCCGAACGGTTCAGAAGACATCTTCGAATCTCTCTTCTAATGAATAACTTTTCTTTGACAGGGTGGGGCTTCAGCCTCGCCCTTTTTTTATTCTCCATCACGGCAACGCCCGTTCAGGCGGATGCAGAAATCTTTACGCGTTTCGATACCCAGCTGGTCAGTGAATTTGAACCACTGAAGACCGCAATCGATGATTGGGGTACGGAGATGCAAGGTGGTGAGCGCCAGTGGGTTCTTGGAACTGCAGAGGTGGGCGCACGTTACGCCGGAATAGAAATTTCAGTTCAACAGCGCGCGCTGGCGGATCTGCGCATGAACGAGGATGCGGTAAAGTTTTACAGCCGTGTTGAAGCGAAACAGCCATTAAATCCCGGTGAATCTGTCCCTGTGCATATCCGCATGAACGGCTTCTCTGCACAGGGTCTGCGCCTGGGCTATCGCGGCGAGCTGGACGATTTTACGATCGCGGCAGGAGTCACCTGGTTAAAGGCATCTCATCTGATGTCCGGAGAGTTACGCGGACAATTTGCCGCGCTCGATGAAGACCAATACAGCGTTGATGCCGAGGTAGATTATCTTTATTACCGTGACATTGTTTTCAAGCGGGAAAATATCAATGCCGCCCGCGGTGAGGGTGCAGCCTTTGATCTGCGGCTCGCCTGGCAGGCATCCGAGCATTGGTATTTTGCAGCACAAGCCGATGACTTGTTCACCGAAATCCGTTGGAAGGATGCGCCATTCACCATTGCCACAGCGCACACCAATCGAAAAAGTTACGATGAAGAAGGTTACGCCTTTTTTAATCCCTTATTTTCGGGGCGCGAAGGCTATCGTGATTCATTTACACAAAAAATTGATCCGCGCTACAGCGTGAAATCCCGTTACACGCGGGATAACTGGTCAATACATTTTGAAGGCCAGCATCAATTTGATTATCAGTTTGCCGGTGTCGGAGCAGGTTATATATCCCAAGGGGGAAGCCACTATAAAGTGATGGTGTGGCCCACCGAAAAAACCCTCGGCCTCGACATCAGACGTGGGAAGTGGTCCAGTGGATTGCGCTTTGATCATACTTCCTGGTCTCGAATGAACACGATTTCATTAAATATTTTTTACAATTACGACGTATTACATTAGTTTCTTCTCCACCTCTCCTCCGTTGCGCTCTGCGTGTATGTCGCTGGTATATTCCAACGACATTTTTCCTCGTTTTTTCCACATTTTTGATCAGCTATGCTCGTGTGTTAGTGGCTCTCTTGCTAAAGTGTTTGTGCATTCATCCAATCAAAGGAGGATTAGTATGCAAACTAAAACTGAGCATCAGGGAACCTGTCTTTGCGGCGCGATTACGATTACTGCCAGCGTGAAGAGCAATAACGTCGGGGTTTGTCATTGCGATATGTGTCGACGCTGGGGTGGCGGCCCGCTGTTTGCGGTTGAATGTGCGGATGATGTAGTTATTGATGGATCGGATCATTTGGCCGTTTATAATTCGTCGGACTGGGCTGAGCGAGGGTTCTGTCAAGCGTGCGGAACGCATTTGTTTTACCGGTTAAAGCAAGAAAATTTTTACGCAATCCCTGTAGGCATTTTTGATAAAAATGCAGGGTGGAAAGTTATTGATCAGATATTTATTGACCACAAACCATCGTTTTATTCCCTTGAACAAAGAACCCGGAATCTGACGGGTGAAGAAGTTTTTGCTCAGTATTCGGCACAATAGGTGCTATGTGTTCGGCACAGTAAATGCTAAATAACTGCTAATAGATGCTGTAGGAGGGAGTGGCAATTCAGTGCATTTACCATCGGTGGCGCTTTAGCCAGAGGTGACCAGCATCTGATGTAACACCTCTGGTAATCTGCGCTCCTAAATTGCCATTCCCCCGCGCCCTTGATACATTCTCTGGTTTTCATGTAAACCGGCGCTGCGAAAGCGGCTCCGGTTTGCTATTCCTGCATCGCTTTCTGCTGTCGAAAGCCGTAATCCGTGAGAGTTAAATCAATGAGTACATTACCTGCCTGCCCCAGCTGCAATTCAATCTACACCTATGAAGATGGCGACATGCTGGTGTGCCCCGAGTGCGGCCATGAGTGGCAGTCCGGCACCGGTGAATCTGCCGAAACGGGTCTGGTGGTTAAAGATGCACATGGAAACACCTTGAATGATGGCGACACCATAACCGTGATCAAAGACCTGAAAGTAAAAGGTTCATCGCTGGTCGTAAAAGTCGGAACCAAAGTAAAAAATATTCGCCTTGTGGAAGGTGATCATGACATCGACTGCAAGATTGATGGCATTGGTGCGATGAAACTTAAGTCAGAGTTTGTCAAAAAAGTGTAACGTGCTTTTGTTGTAGAAGCTTGATATGAGTAATGTGGTAAAGCCGGCTAGCACGGCTTTACCCGTCCTGTTGGTAGCCGATTTCTGCGCGTAACGCTCAATAGCCGAGGGAAAATATATGGTAAATAAAAAATCACTGAAAACAGCCGAACGCGAAGAGCTACTGCAGATATTGAAGGCGCGTTTTGAAAAGCATAAGAACCGCCATAAAAACCTGGCGTGGGATGATGTCCAGAAAAAGCTGGAAGCAAATGCCGATAAACTTTGGTCCCTCAACGAAATGGAGCAGACTGGCGGCGAGCCTGACGTGATTGGCTATGATAAAAAAGCCGGCGAATATATTTTCTGCGATTGCTCTGCAGAAAGTCCCAAAGGCCGCCGAAGCATTTGTTACGATCGCGCCGGACTTGAATCCCGCAAAGAACATAAACCCGACAATAATGCTATCGACATGGCCGCTGCCATGGGTATCGAAATGCTGACCGAAGAGCAATACCGGGAACTGCAACAGCTCGGAAACTTCGACACAAAAACATCAAGCTGGCTTAAAACGCCCCCGGAAATCAGAAAACTTGGCGGTGCCATCTTCGGCGATTACCGTTACGGCACTGTGTTCGTCTATCACAATGGGGCGCAGTCGTATTACAGCGGTCGTGCATTTCGGGGATTGTTGAAAGTGTAAATGATGCACGGCTGGCTTTAGCCAAATTGATCCAGATCACATATCGCTCGAAGGATGATTCAAGCGCTTGCTCAGCAACAGTCCGACCGTTATTCTAGCGGCCCTGTTTAATTCATAACGCATAAGGACTTGTTATGCTGAACACTCCGCTGCACATCAAGGATAACGCTGGCTATGTTTTCTTCTCCGCAAGAACCGTGGGTGTAACTGGCAAACCGGTAAAAATCCATTCCAGTCTTTTTATAGATTTCTTCTGTGCTGTTGACCCGACCACCCATGATGGTCAGGCCATCATTCGTGATATAGAGAACCTCAAAGTACTTGCCCGGCCCAACACTATTCAACCTATCCCATTGCCTCAAGGCAGTGCTTCTACCGCCCGTCACAACGCACAAATGCAGAAGGTGCGTACCCTGAATAATGCTATGGCAGGTAAGCAGGAGCGTTCTCTGGTGACCAAAAACGTTCGGGTTTTTTACCACATACACCAGAATGCCGGTGATGTTTGCCCTACGGTGTATATTTCAGAGGTTCAGGTGCTTCATGAGGG
>CAYUVQ010000020.1:12424-33622 GCA_964448175.1 uncultured Cellvibrionaceae bacterium
CCGGTGATGTTTGCCCTACGGTGTATATTTCAGAGGTTCAGGTGCTTCATGAGGGCCAAAATTCGAGTGGCGGTCTATATGAGTATAAAAATCGTCGAACACAAAAAAGAGAGAATCGCGATCTTGAGGGACGTTTAGTGATGATCAGTATGGCTTCTGAATCACCAGAGGAGGCCATGGAGTCTGCAGTGACAAGTCTTGGTAGTAAAGCAGCGTTATTTTTTAATCCTAAGTTTATAGCTAACGATTTGAGTTTATCTCGTGAAAATCGTCTTACGGATAAGACAAAAGAAGTTATTAACGAATTAGCAGAAGTATTGAAGAATAATCAAAGAAAATCAGTTGCTTGGCTAGTCGAGGGTGAGGGTGCAGCAGTGCTATCACATGCACTAAAAAAATTATCTGGTGGGCTTGAAAAGCACAGTTTTCGATTTCGAAACGCAAGGGCCAATCTTCCATCATTAATGAATGAATTATCGCAGAGAAAAGCGCAGTTAAATGGCGAATTTATTTCATATGATGGCGATAAAGTTGCACTGATGGCCATTGCTGTACAGAAACAGGCGCTGTTAAAGAACATTGGGCAACTACCTAGTCCCACCGGGTACGAAAAAATAACCCGCCGTAATCTGATTAAAAATATAGATGGTTTGGGCAGTGTTACCTGGGCTCAGAAAGCAACTGCTCAGCCAGAGGCGCTGCGCTCCAGCAAGGCTACATTTGTAAATGCATTGTTAACCATAGGGAGCCGCCTCAAATGATCTTTCCTGAAAATATAACCGGCCCGCAGTTTTCCGATGGTGACTTTGTTACTTACCGGTTCGATGATTGCGAGTTGACGCTGCGATTACCGGTGATCCCACACAATACAGATAAAGTGGATGATGTATCTCCCCGGCGCGATTATCGAAATGTCGACACACGCGATTGGCGTCCTCTCGGGGAGCAAGGATTTACGTTTTCCCGATTGGCCACGCAAAAATGGAAATACGAATGTAAAAAAACACATGACAATATTGCTTCATGTTATATGAAGATCAGTGTTTTGAAACATACCCAGGAAGAGGTAGAGAGCCTATTCAGTCTCAACTCTGACAGTTTCCGGAATCACCACCTGGAAGTTCTTCAAGCAGATTTCCATGATTACGAGCAAAAAAGAGGAGAAAGCTGGCCGTCCGCGAGCAATAATTTCTTGGCAAAAACTATAAGTAGCCCCGTGCTAGATGGCTTACAGGTGGAGCTGGATCTGGTTGATGGGGCTGAGGCTCCAACACTTAGCGCACTTTTTTCTCTTGGAAAAGAATATACGTTGAATATTGAGTGGAGCTTCGGCTCCTTACATTATCCCGATCGCCAAAACCCCTACAGTAAGGAATTACTTCACAAGATGAAATTCGAACTCTTCGATGAGTTTTTATCCTTCATCGATATCGAGTATTCACCGGAAACGCTCGCACTTATTCAGCAATTGAAAGCCACTTAATTCTCCGGCTGAATCTTTTGCAGCTGCTCATCAAACATCGCGGACAGTAATAATTCGCCCTCGTCATTCACACGAAGTTCTCCGTAACGCGCAGCTTCATAGGGCTGGGCGTGGCCTTCCTGAAAAAAGAAAGCATTGGTTGCGAATTTAATGGCGCCGTGGCGCACGCGGTAGTGCAGTTTAATTTCGTTGTCGGACAAAGGCGTACCGTCGTCGAGGCGCTGGAACCTGGCGACATTATTTTCGTCGAGACCGACCACGACGAAACCATCGCGGGCGTTAAGGTTGTGGTTCCAGCTGCGGTAGTCATTCGATTTGGGTAGCGCGTCGTAGACCTGTTGGGCCACGCGAAAATTTAACGCCATGTAATCGCCCTGCATTAATGAGCGCGGGTCCACCGGTGCCAGTTCCAGATAAACCACCTGCCCTTTGGCAAGATGTTTTTCTTTGCCGATGATGGCTCCGTTCACGATTGCAAGTACAACCACCAGAGCAACGAGGGCGATGATTTTATTGATCATGATGATTCTCCTGTAATGCGGAGCGGAATTTTATTAATGACCAGCGCCACACAAGCAACACGGTTCCAATGACGAGGAGCGAGAGAGATTTGTGCAGCAGACTGGTCTCGAGCAGATAGTAATAAGTCGAAATGTAAAACAGCAGTGCAGCAATGCCCAGCCCCATTAAGACACGATTGCTGCTGGCGAAACCGAGGATCAGTATGGTAATGCCGGCAGCAATACCCTGCGCTTCCAGAGAGACCAGGCAGAGCACACACATGCCGATCAGAATAATCCGCGGTGTGCCTTGTAGTGAGTTGGTGAAATAACGTTTCAATAAATGCCAGATAGTCAAAACTGCAACCACTCCGGTCAGCGCTTCACCCATCCAGGGCGTGGTCAGTGGCAATTGTTCGGTGTAGTGATAGTGCCAGCTCATCAGCTCCTGCCCGAACAGTGTGGTACCTTCCAGAATAATTAAGGCGAGTACCAGACCATAACCCACCGCGTGAACAAGTTGCAGATGACGAGGATATTTAAATTCATTCAACCAGAGCCACGCAGCGCCGAACAGGATCACACTGCTGAAAATATAAGGTAAATCCACCAGTACCAGTGCGAGTGCAAATGCCAGCGCCGCAACAAAGCTGGAAAAAATCCGATGAATAAAGTTGGGCATTAGCCAGGCTAACACGAGTTGCAGGATGCCGATCAGCCAGCAGATGCTGCTCGGATTGTGGTCGAACAGCTGAAAAATTGAAACAACAATCCAGCCCTGCCCCGCGAGGCTGATAGCCAATGCAAGATGCGCAACAAAATCGTTATGGGGTATACGCAATATTCCGAATGCCCCGGCGATCATCACTATGCCGATGGTGAGACTGGCGGCAGCGTTATCCAGCAGCAGCTCCATACCGACGGCAAGAAATCCCATCAGAAAAAATGCCGCCAGCCAACCGGAAAAGGCGAGCAGTACTTTGATATACCACGGCGTTGGCGCATCTCCTGATGCGGGCAGCTCACCCTCAACCAGATTCGCCGCGTGCAGTTGGGTCCACAGATCTTTTGTGCGTGTCATTGTTGTAACTCCCGATTGACGTTGCGCAGCCAGATGGCCGCCGCGCTGCTGAGTCCGATGATCAGCAAGGCCAATAACAGGAGTGAACCGGCTTCATCACCATCGCGTAATAAAAAGTCGGCGACAAAAGCGACGGACACCACAATGCCGGACAGGCAGGCGCCCGCGAGCATAAATAAATCCGGGCGGATGTTGCGGTAAAAGAAAATTAACCCGGCGAAAAAAACGATCCACACCAAACCTGCGCCTATGCCGATATCCTTTCCAACGATGCCGTAGAGCGCGAGCAAGGTTGCCGGAACACCACAGCCCACCGCGATCAAACGAAACGTCCAGGATTCGTTGAGCCAGTGGAATTTGTTTCGCAATGCTTCCCCGCTAACTAATGCCGCCGCATTGATCGCCAGCAGCAACCAGAAGAGCTCGACCTCGGACAGCAATATGAATCGCCATAAACTGCCAAAGGTTTGGTAATACAGCATGGCTGCTAGGTTGATCAGCGCGAGCCACACAATCCAGAGCGCGGCAAAGCGGGCGATGACCACCCAGGGCAACATCAGCACGGCCCAGTGGAAAAATAATTGCCAGGGATCAGCGCCGGTTTGATAAGTCTGGCCAAACAATGCGAGCAGGACACCGAGGCCGATGCAAGTCACCAGCAGGGCGATCTTGCCAATCACCGGGTGCGCCTGCCAGCGCCAGTAAACGGCGAGGCTTGCCACCATGAACAACTGAACCAGAGCGAATTTGGCAAAGCGGCCCATGTCGGCCCAGTTGTAGGCGATGAAAAACAGCAGGGCAAAACCCATCGCTAAACCACCAAGCCACAGCAAGAGGGTGTCGATAAAGCGGCGCCAGTCGTTCAATGGCGGATGAACACCGGTGAGTGTTAAAGCGGCGGGGATATGCTCAGCCGGCACAGCGCCCTGCTCGATGAGCTCCACCAGCGCCGGGCGCGATGAAGGAGGGATGGGGTTCATGGTTAGGATCCTTATGAGCGTTGGTCACAGGGGCCTAACAATACTCTGTCGTCTGATTACTGGCAAAGCGATTGAGTCTGAGCCGTGCGAGTCAGCCGTTTTCCTTGTTCCAGGCGGGTGGTGCATCGTCGCTGTCGGCCCCCATCTTCAGGTACCAGCCATAGCCGATCCACACCGCCGCGAGCAGATAGGGAACAGCCCCCGGTACCCACATGATCAGGCCCGCCAGTTGCTGATCCAGCAGATTGCGGGCTTCGCCATAAAGGGGCGCGCGGGCAAAGGTAAGGACCGCGCCCAGAAAGCCGGTATGCATCAGCGTAAACAGCAGCGCCAGCATTGCCCAAGGGGCGTGGCGACGGCCATTGCGCAGGATGGCCCACCAGAAGAGGCCTGCGCCCAGCACAAAACAGCTGTGCTCCACCAGATGCCACCAGGGCTCTTCCACCGCCAGCATGTAAAAGTACGGCGTATGCCAGAACCAGATGACCGCGCCCTGGAGATAGGCCATCAGCATGGGGTGGCGTGTGAGTTTGAGCATCGGCTTCCAGCCCCATACCAGAAAGCGGCCGCTCCCGGCGATGATCTGGGCCAGCGGCCGTGCGATGACCCAGCAGGGCGCGATGACCACCAGCAGCAACATGTGTTGCGTCATATGGGCGGTAGTACTGGTTTCTGCCCAGTGATCTAGCGGTCCGAGCAAGGCGAAGGTGCACAACAGCGCAGCGCTGTGAAAGAGGACTTGTTGATAAGCAGGGGCTGGTCGGCGCCAGGTCCCGATGACATAGATAACCCAGAAGGCCGCCAGCATTCCCGCGCTGAGCAAACCGGTGATACGTTCGGTACCGGCGCCGCTCAGCGGGCTGTGGGCCAGCACGGGTTCGGCCGTCAGCAGGACTGCAGTAACTGCCCCACGCAGGGTAAATCGGCGCAGCTGATGCCGACGTAACAGATCACCAGCCCGTAAAACACCGAGCTGTGACGATATGCGCAGCGCCATGCAGCCCAGCATTACAGGCACGGAGGCATGCCCAGGATGGGTAAGCCCACCGCAAACGTAGCAAGGGCGGCAGCGACATAACCGGCAAAGGCCACCCACACCACAAAGCGGTGATTGTCGGTATTAGGCCGCGCCCGCCAGCAGCGATAGGCCAGCCCCAGCAGAAACAGCGTCGTGAATAAGGTGACCCCTAATAACACCGCGTTAATCCAGGTCATATGGCCCATCAGGATGGACGGCGGCGAGAAATTACAGGCCACCGATAATCCGCCATAGATCACGACAAACCAGATGGCCCAGATGATAAAACCCATGACCATTTGGATGGGGTGAACAACCACACGCATCATGCACCTCCCCAGCTGACGGGCAGTAACAGAAAGGCCGCAATACTCAGCCAGAAGATGCCCAGGGTATAAACCCAGAAGGGAAGCAGTACGACCGGTTCATAAGGCAGGCCCGCACCTACATACCCCAGACGCACACGCAGTGCCTGCATAACGGTCAAGAGGGGCAGCAGGACGCTGTGGATCAGGAGATAAAGCAGCATCACCAGCAACACCGCATCATGGGCCAGGCGCAAGGGCTGCAGCGGCGCAGCGAGCAGAACCCATACGAGGCTCGCCGCATGCGCAAAGCCCACCAGTGCCACCAGCCACAGGCCGCTTTCCAGTCCCGCCGTCTGCCCTTTGCGCAGCCTGGCCGTCAGCCTCTGGAACCACCAGGTTCCCAGGGTGAGTAAGCCCCCACTGATCAGCAGCGGCAGCCAGTGGATAGGATTTTCTTCCGGCACCGACCAGTTGGGCGCGACGGTCCATAAATAGAACCAGCCGAACAGCAGCGACAGATAAAGCGTAGCGTTAGCCATCAGCCCGATGATCATTCCCCACAGGCCCGGGCCATTGGTAGTGCGGGAATGCAGGGGCGGGTCGGTGGGTTCATTGGGGCTTACCGGCACTGCCACCGGATGCGCACCGTTATGCCAGCTCCAGCGCAGGACCATCAGCAAGGTGGCGATAACGAACACGCCGGCCAGTGTGTAAGCGCCTACCAACAGGCTGATGCAGACGCCCGCCAGGATAATTGAGAGTTGCAGTGGCAGCCACGAATTGGTGGGCAGGTGCACGATCTCCTTCACTTTGCCGGTAAGCGCTTCCACCCCATAGGTCTCCCGCCGGCCGTGGGTAAACGTGGTCAGATAGTGCTCGCCCGCCGGCACCGTCTGGGGCAGGTCCGGGTGATCCCACAGCGGGTGCCGGGTTTCCACCCTCGGCACGCTGGCGAAGTTATAAGAAGGCGGGGGGAGCGGCATGGCCCACTCCAACGTATCGGCGCCCCACGGATTTGGGCCGGCCTTGCGCCCGAAGCGGAAGTGCAGGGCGATGTCCATGACGATCATAGCGATCCCGGCCGCCATCACAAAGCCACCGACAGACGACAGCAGATTCAGCCAGTCCCAGCCCAGCCCGGTGTCGTAGGTATAGATGCGGCGCGGCATACCCATCAGCCCGGTCACGTGCATCAACAGGAAGGTGGCGTTGAAGCCGATAAAGGTCAGCCAGAAACCCCAGCGCGCCAGTTTCTCTGACGGCATGCGTCCGGACAGGTGGGGCAGCCAGTAGTAGAAACCGGCAATCAGCGGAAACAGCATGCCGCCCACCAACACGTAGTGCATGTGGGCAACCACGAAATGGGTGTCGTGGACCTGCCAATTGAAGGGGACGAGGGCGAGCATCACACCGGTCAGCCCGCCGGCAACAAAAATTACCAGAAAGCCAATGATCCACAGCATCGGCAGCGCAAAGACCACCCGTCCGGTCCACAAGGTGGCGAGCCAGGCAAAGATCTGGATCGCCGTAGGGATGGCCACCAGCATACTCGCCACCGAGAAGAACGCCTGCGCTAGCTGCGGAATGCCCACCGTAAACATGTGGTGTACCCATAGTCCGAAGCTTATAAAGCCCATCAGGATGATGGCCAGCACGATCCATCGGTAACCCACCAGCGGCCGCCGGGCAAACACCGGAATCAGGGTCGAGACGATCCCGGCAGCGGGCAGGAAGATGATGTACACCTCGGGGTGGCCAAACAGCCAGAACAGGTGCTGCCACAATAAGGGGTCGCCGCCGCGTGTCACATCAAAGAAGGCGAACCCGGCAGCCCGCTCCAGCTCCAGCAGGATGCTGGCGAGGATCAGCGGCGGAAAGCCAAAGATGATCATCAGTGACATGGCGAGAATGTACCAGGCGAAAACCGGCATCTTGCTCAGCGTCATCCCCGGCGCCCGCGTACGCAGGATGGACACCACCAGCTCCACCCCGGCGGACATGGCCGAGATCTCCACAAAGGTAATGCCCAGCAGCCAGAAATCCGGCCCCTTGCCCGGTGAAAAATTTTTGTCGCTGAGGGGGGTATACATAAACCAGCCGGAATCTGGTGCCATCTCCAGCACCAGGCTGACAAGAATAATGATGCCGCCGAACAGGTAACAGAAATAACCCAGCGCACTGAGGCGCGGAAAGGCCAGGTCACGGGCGCCGAGCATCTTGGGCAGCAGGTACATCGCCAGCCCTTCCAGCACGGGAATGGCGAACAGAAACATCATCACCGTGCCGTGCATGGTGAAGATCTGGTTATAGGTTTCGGCGCTGACAATATCCTGATTGGGCAGCGCCAGCTGGGTGCGCAGGATCATCGCCAGCAACCCGCCGATGAGGAAGAAGATAACGCCAGTAACGATAAAGCGCTGACCCACGGCGGTGTGGTTCACCGCCGACAGCGCACCCCAGCCGGGCGGATTATCCCAGACAGGGGCCAGGCCCTTATGGAGTTCGGTGGCGGACATCGGCTTCTCAGTCACGGGTGCGGGCCTCCAGCCATTGTTCAAAAGCCTCCGGCGGGTGGGCTTCAACAGTAAATTGCATATGGGCGTGATTCATGCCGCAGAACTCCGCGCACTGGCCGCGATAACGGCCGGGCTGGTCCGCCTGCAGGCGCAGAACATTGGTGCGGCCGGGAATGGTATCGAGCTTGCCGCCCAGCCGCGGCACCCAGAATGAATGGATAACGTCGGCCGTGGTGAGATGGATATCCACCGGTTGGCCCACGGGAATGTGGATCTCGTTGCGCAACTCGATAGCCGTATCGGGATAACGCACCTGCCACCACCATTGATGGCCAGTGACCTGAATCACCAGTGCCTCGCCCTCCTCTGGTGGTATCGGCAACATGCGCTGGCCAATCGGAATACCGAAACTCAACAGCAACGTCGTACTGGCGATGGGCAGGATAAGGCCACCCCCGATGATCCAGCGGCGCTGCACCCGGCGCGCGGCGGACTCATCACCCGGCGCGGCATCGCGGCGGATGGCATAGAGCCAGAAACTCAGCACACACAGGAGCACGAGGGCAGCAAAGGCAAACATGCACCACCACAATATCGCCACCGCCTGCGCGCTCGAACTCGCCGGGTCCAGCGCGGAGTAAGGGCCAGAACAGGCCGCGAGGCAGACGCTGCCAAGGGATGTCAGCAAGGTTGCCGCTCTGTGGGCCAGCGGGCTGCGCGAACGGGGGGAGAGCGGGTCAGGCGCGGCGGTGTGAGATAAGGAAATAGCGTCTGTCGGCGCGGTCAGGGCAAGCGAATGGGTGGGCTCAACGCCCGGAACCGGCATGAATCCGCAGTCCGCTATATTGGGGAGGATAGAGGTAGATTTCCCATCAGTGACGGCGATGCGGCGCGTCTGTGCTGGCACATGTGCTGCCTCCCACTGGTGGCTGACGCACGGAATAGCGGGCCGAGGCCGCGCTAGGATATCCGGCACCTGTCCCGCAACCCTTGTTACCGGAGCTTTCTCATGGCCATTGAAGCCATCAACAGCCGCATGGCCGTACGCGGTCATCCCATCCATCCTATGTTGATTCATTTCCCGGTGGCCGCCCTGCTCGGGCTGATTGCCACGGATCTGGCCTATGTCTTCAGCGGTGATTACTTCTGGGCGCGCGCCAGTTTGTGGCTGGCCGGGGTCGGAGCGCTGGGGGGTTGGGTATCGGGCTTTGCCGGCCTGATCGATCTGCTCAGCGTGAGCCAGATCCGCCGGCTGATTACTGCCTGGTGCCATGCCATTCTCGCGGTGATGCTGCTCTCCCTCGCCTCCCTCAACTGGCTGTTCCGGCTGGAGGCTGCCGAGGTCAATATCCTGCCCTGGGGCATGTATCTGTCGTTGTTGACCGGGGTATTGATTGCGGCCGCCAGCTACCTGGGCGGACGGCTGGTCTACGAGCACGCCGTGGGGGTGGAGGTAGAAGAACCGCCAGGTATTCTGTAGGGCGGCCCGTGGTGCCAGCGGCATAATCATCACACCCAGGCCCCCCGCAGCGGCTTAGCCAGTACCAGCCACACAATCAGGGTCATCAGCACACACAGAATGCCTCCCAGCACGCAGCACCAGAAATGCACGCGCCGCTCAGTCTGGTGCTCTGCACGCAGGATCAGCAGGCCGGTAAACATATGGCAGATGACCAGTGCCGTCACCAGCGTCAATTTGGCGATCAGCCAGACTTCCACGGTGCGGTTGATCAGGAATACCAGGGTGCCGGCGATGATTGCCAGCAGCGCGGCGGGGGTGGCGATGCGGGAGAATACGTAGCGTGCGACCGCGTTGTGTTCATAGCGCAGTTCACGGATATCCAGTTTTTCGCGGGTATTGGCGGCGATCAATGCCGGCAGGTACAGCAAGGCCGCACACCAGAACAGCAGTGCGATGATATGCAGCACAAGAAACCAGAGCATCTGGATGGCATCTCCCTTAATAAGTCCGTTACCCGCCCGGAAATAGCGTGCAAAAGTCGCCGCCGGCGCCGGCAGTATCCACCAGCCTCCTTGCAAAACTCAGTGCGATGCCTGACATACCGCCCGCCCGCCCCCAGTTTGCGCCCCGTTTTTTTGAAACAGATCCACCTCCGGCGAAGCACGTGGAATAGGCGTATGCCGAATTAGCCCAAGCGTAATCCACACTCCGGTACATTCCTCGCCCGAATCAAAAAGTAGGTCGGATTAGCCTAAGCGTAATCCGACAGCAAGGGTCCATTCACCGAATGGGATTCGGTCACCGTTTGGTATCGGTTAGATGCCGGTTTTTCGTGTGTATAGCCACCGGTGTGTCGGATTACGCTTAGGCTAATCCGACCTACGGTCTGCGATCCTGCGATCAGGTCCGGCGCGGATGGCGGTTTGTTATTGGAAATACACATAGGTCATCACGACGGCGGCAGTCCAGCCAGTGAGGGCGATCCATTTCCATACCTGTTCCGGCCGGCGTTCAAGCAGTGGCTTCTGCTTTGGCGTCAACCATGCAGGGTTGGGGCGTTTGATGTCCTGCAACCACTCCGACAGCGCTTCATAGCGGCCGCTGGGGAGGATATTCAGCGCTTTCTCCAATGCCTGATCCAGCCAACTGGGCACCAGCGGGTTGTGCTGCATTGCAGATGTGTAGGTCAGCGCGCGGAAGCTTCTTAAATCCGAGGCCTTGCTGTAACGACTGCCGTAAGGCAGCTTCCCCGTGAGCATTTCATACAACAGCACCGCCAGCGAAAACTGATCCGCACGCGGCCCGATGCTGCCGCCGTAGCGGTACTCCGGGGCTGAATAATCCAAGGTGCCGAGAATGCGGTCGCGCAGGAAGGGCGCGCCCAGCTCTTCGATGCCCGCCACCCAGCAGGAACCAAAATCCACAACCACGGCGCCTTTGCTGCTGAGGACGATGTTGTCCGGTTTTAAATCCTGGTGCAGCGTTTCCTTGCGATGGAAGGCACGAATACCCCGCGCCAGATGCTCGGTTAACTCCACCGCATCGCTGATCGACAGGGTGCCGCGCTCTTTCAGCATCTGTGTGAGCGTCGGCCCCGGAATATATTCGGTGAGGTAATACAGGCAGGAGCGCGCCGCAGGTGGCGCTACCACGCGCGCCACATGAGGACTCTGGATACGCGCGCCGATCCATGCCTCCAATGCAAAGCGCTCGATATACGCCGGATCGTCCTGAAAGATAACCGACGGCGTCTTCATCACCAGCAGTTGATTCTTCGGATCGCTTACGAGATACACCTGGCTGCGATTGGACTCGTGCAGAATTTTCTTCACGGTCAGCCCATCAAGTTGCTGGCCGACGGACAGCAGCGGCGGAAACGGCAGACGCGATAACACCTGCATCGCATCCGTCTGGCTGGCGCTGCCCAGCTGCTCGATACTGGCGACCTGGATACTGAGGTTGTCCTCACTGTTGTGCTGCAACGCCGACGCAACAGCCACGCGACATAATTCATCAGGGTCAGTGCGATACTGCTGGATCAGCGCGCTGAATTCATTGTGAGGGATCGCTTCGTGGATGCCATCGCTGGAAAGGATGAACAGATCGCCTATCTGCAGCTCCACCGTGTGCATATCAATTTCTAAAGCGGGATCGGCGCCCAACGCGCGGCTGAGATAATGGGTGTTGCGATCAAGCCGCTGGGTGTGATCGCGGGTGAGCGGTTCAAGCGAACCATCACGCAGACGATACACCCGTGTATCACCCACATGAAAAATAAATCCGCTGTCGCCTTTTAGAATCAAGGCGGAAAATGTGCTGAGATAGCCTTCGCCATAGATACTGTTCTGGCTGCGGCCCCATAAGCTGCTGTTAAGCGATTGAATCACCCGCACGGCGGATTGTTGCGTGCGCCAGGTATCCGGGGTCGCGTAATAATCGGTAAGAAAACCGGTGATGGCGGTCTGGCTGGCTTCACGTGCGGCTTCACTGCTGCTGACACCGTCAGCGATCGCAATCGCGATGCCTTTACTGGTAAGCGCCATACCCTCCGGCAGACGCGCACCCACGGTATCCTGATTCTCCGCCTTGCGCCCGGCTTCGCTGCGCTGCGCAAACTGAATCTGCAGTGTCGATTGCAAATGTTCCATAACTTTCCCGCGCCACTTCCCCGTAGGTCGAATTAGCCCCAGCGTAATCCCAATCCATTTTTCACGGAAACACTAAGTCAATTCAATCCGCTGCACACTACCGTCGGCCATGATTTCCGTCATATGGCCCTGCGGCTCTTTTAAAAACTGCACAAAACCAAGCACGGTAATTGCCGTTGCTGTGATGATCAAAAAGAAGGTGCTGATATCGACAAAACTGTAAACCGTTAAGAACGCCACGCCACCCACATTCCCATAGGCACCGGTCATGCCCGCAATCTGGCCGGTCATACGTCGTTTGACCAAAGGCACCATCGCAAACACCGCCCCGCACCCAGCCTGCACAAACAGGGAACAGAGAATCACGGCGGCAAACGCAAAAAACAGCGGCCAGGTTCCATTGATCTGGGACATCAATAAATAACCCACAGCCAGCCCGATCAGAATAATCGACATGGACCGCCGCCGGCCAAAGCGATCACTGAACCAGCCGCCGCCGGGGCGTGCGACGAGGTTCATAAACGCGAAGGAACCACCGAGCATGCTCGCCTGTGCCAGTGAAAGATCCGTGAACGTTTCCAGAAAAAAAGCCGGCAACACCGACACCACCGCCAGCTCGGAACCGAAGGTGACAAAGTAAGCCCAGTTGAGAATAGCCACCTGTTTAAAATCGTATTTGTCGTGTTCCGGTGCGCCGTTTTTCAGCATCTCTTTATTCACGCGATAAATCTGTGAAAACTGAAATAAAAACAGCGCGAGCAACACCACATACAAAACATAACTGGTGGTATAACTCAGCAGGCCCAATTCATCAGGTGAGAGTTTCCACGCGAGAATCGCCAGTACCGCATACATGGGTACGTTCATCGCCACATAAAACCAGAAATCTTTTTTGCTGGTGACTTCAAGGCCGCCGGATTTTTTTGGTTTGAAATAAGTAGAACCTTTGGGGGTGTTACGCGCGGCGTAATAAAAATAAGCACCAAAGAGAATCGCTAACACGCCCGTTGTGCCGATTGCATAACGCCAGCCGAACTCGCCACCAAACACGGTCAAGGCTAACAGCGGCACCAAAAAAGCAGCGGCGGCCGCGCCAAAATTTCCCCAGCCACCGTAGACACCCTCAGCCAGTCCGACCTGCCGCGCTGGAAACCATTCGCCCACCAGCCGAATGCCAATAACAAAACCGGCACCCACAAAACCCAGTAAAAAGCGAAACAGCGCCAGCTGCTCAAAAGATTGCGCACTGGCGAAAGCGAGGCACAGCAAACCGGACGCTACTAATAGCCCACTGTAGATGGCACGAGGTCCGAATTTATCGACCAGAATACCTATGACAATCCGCGCGGGAATGGTCAAGGCAATGTTCATGATCAACAGAGCTTTCCATTGCGCATCGGTCATGGCAAAGGCTTCCATGATCAGAGGTTTTAATGGTGCTAGGTTAAACCAGATCATGAACGTCAGAAAAAATGCAAACCAGGACAAATGCAAAATGCGGATGGAAGGTTGCGACAAATCGAGCAGATTTAATTTAGCTGAACTCATGAAACATCATCCATAGCCAATGCGGCAAAGAGCCGGCGTGTTCAAAGTTGGGTCGTGAGGTGTGCCACTTTTGCGTGCATCGCTCGATGGTGAATTCGGCAGTGCGCGATTGCGTAGCAATTTTGATTTAGCAATGGTTATGCCAGCGTGGGAAATAAATGAGAATCAGGGATTTGCTGCGGAATAGATGAAATTCTGGCGGGATGTGTTACGTTTGTTAAACGCTACCCGCCCTAAAGCAAGGCACGGTGAACTTATTTGGTGCTGATTTGCCGGTTCAGTTTGAAGCTTTGGCTCGATCAATAAGTTCGCGACAATTGGCGTGCTCCGCATCGCCACTTTCGATAAAGGGCAGGATAGCCGCAAAGGGCGTCAGCAGGGTTCCCAGTGCAACGGCGGCGGCACCGCGACTGAGCGTTCGTTCGCTGTCGAGTCCGACTTCCGGCTCCTTCAACCGGCCGGATACCACAATGGGAATGCGCAGCGAAAATAAACTATCGTCTTTGGGTTTCGCATCGAGTTTGGCATTGATGACTTCGTCTTTCATATTGATGGTCATCTCGCCGACCAGCAACGAATCATCGGTATCCAACACAACCACATCAGAAGTCAGCAAGCCATCTGCGACATTGAAGTCAGCCAGGCCACAGCGGATACGTGTTGATTTATCCTGGTTGAGAAACAGCGGCAATGCCTGCCCGATATCGAGATCGGAGGCTTCCATCAACAGCAGACTGATCTTGCCGTCGGCCATCACAATGGCCACATCACCATCACTCGTGCCCAAGACTTCTGCAAGCGACGCACCTTGCCCGGTGAGAACAATCTTTCCGCCGATTAAACCTTCGGTGGTTTCCGCAAAACGGGTGCCAGAAAAAAATTGTTTGAGGCTCAGGTTGCGCAAATTCAGGTTCACCTTCATTGGCGGCTTATCCTGTTGCGCGTCTACTTCGATCGTGCCGTCGATAGTGCCATCGGCGAGCACCACTTTTAAGGGATCAAGTTTTAATAATCCATTTTGCAAATCAAACCGGACGTCCATGCCTTTGAAGGGCAGATTGGGTGCTTCGATGCGTGCAGCGTGCAGTGTGACGTCGAGATTCGTTGCGCGTAAACGTTCAACTGTCAGCGGCACATCCGGAATTAAATTGGGGCTGGCTTCTTTTTCTGCAGCGGCCTGTTTTTGTTCGGGCGAGGCTTCCTCACCTGACGGTGGTAAACCGATAAAGCCACCCAGATCTTCGCTGTCCAACAATTCTGATCTCAGCTCCGCTTTTAAAAACCCCGGCTCGTCACGGGTGTCGTAAGTGAGGTCGCCCGAGAGGTCGCTGCCGCCGACTTTACCGTTAAAATTTTCGTAACCCCACACGCCCTCTTTTTTGGTGAGTTGACCGGTGAGGCTATAGGGTGGTGTGGGAGGCAGAGGAATAGCAGTGAGATAAAACAGATTCGCCATGTTGTCGCCGCTGATATTTAGCGACGCATCGACACCGGTCATTTTGACCGGATCACGGAAATCGCCATCAACCACTAGTTCGGTCTCGCCCATCACCAGACGTAATTTGAGCGGATAATCATGCGTGGAGTCGCGCAGTGTTTCGAGGGACGCGCCCGAGGCCTCCAGTTTAAATTCCTGATCCTGAATGCTGCCGGTACCTGCAATGGTGAAATTCCGCTCCGCCTGCCCCTCGCCTTCTTCCCCGCCTTCACCAATAACGGTATCCAGATCGAGATCCAAAGAAAGACCTTTGGTGGGATCGCGATAAATAATTTTTCCTTCGCGCAATTCCAGTGTGCCGATCAAGGGAAATTCATGACGATCATCCGGCTCGATAGTTTCTTGTGCCGCATTCGCAGGAGTCAATGCGGGAAACTGCCAGTTATTTTCCTCTGCCGATTTTTTTTCGAGAATGACCTTGGGCTTGATCAAGGTGATATCGCCAAACTCCAGCCTGCCCAGCAAAAGCTTCAAGGGTTTAAAACTGAAATCCAGTGTTTCGATGTCTACCATATGGGGGTCGGGATAACCCGGTGCGTTAGCCAGACGCAGCTGCTCAACATGCACGTCGGTATAGGTGAAATGCCAGTCCACGCGCAGATCACCTTCAATCACTAATTCACGGCCGAGGCGCTTGCCGCCCTGGCTTTCTGCCAGTGATCGCAATAAAGGTTCAGAAAAAACAATGATCAGGATAACCGCGAGCAGCAACACGCTGACCAGAACGGCAAGTGCGGTGAGAAATTTGTGACGGCGAACATAATGAGCTGGCATCGCTGAATCCTTAAGAAGTGCGTCGCTGAAAACGCAACACGGCCGCGTGATGACAGTTGGGCTAGTAATGGTGACAACAATGCCAAGCCAGCTCTGTGCGACATCACACTCTCGTTAATACATGTTGCAGCGAAGGCGACAGCAACACGCGAAAAGCAGGGGAATTTTTTGAAGCGGAACTCGTCCACTGATTAAGCGAAGTAACTCAGGAGCATTGTCATGAAGCCCACAATCAACCCGGATATTGCGCAACAGCAGAATCGCCCGCCACAGTCCTGGAAAGACAGCGACCGTCCCGCTGAACTCGACGAATTAAATTTTGATGATGACGACTATCACGCACGCGCCGGCGAACCGCTGGAGCCTACCGATGTAGAACACTTGCGTGCCGATGAGCGCGCGCAAGAAGCCGGATTAACCGGAGCCGCTACGCCTGACGGTGATGCCACCAGTGATGAACTGACGCCAGAAAACCTTATACCAGAAGACGGTTCGCGCTCACCCCGCGAAGCAGGCGGAGATGAACCTGCCGAATGGCAGCTCACCGAAAAATTTGATGTGGGCGGCGGTCACGGACTGGACGAAGCCGAACTGGCGCGCCTCGACCCGCTCGATAAAAAACCCTGGGACGGTGATCCCGATACACCGCTGACCCAATTTGCAGAAGCCGATGAAGAAGGTTTTAGTAGTGGTGAATCGAACCCGGAAAATTTATACACAAATGAAGATGAGGATGATATTGAAACAGAGTAATAAACGGCGTAACAAATAATGTAATGACGTAGCAATACAACAACCTCAAATAATGGCAGCGCAATAATGTGTTATCAGGCAACTTATAACGGCAGGGAACGTCAGAACCCTGCAACTGAACAGCCGCAATGACAACTCCGACCCGCGTGACGACGCAGGTCGGTTAGTCGCGCCTACAAGACGTAATCCGATAATTCCACCCGGCGCTCCACCCCACGCCCCGCCCTCTCTAAACGACACAATTCCCGCCCCGAAAAAGCCCCGCCCGCTATATTCCCTCGCCTAAATCCGCTACATTAGCGCCCATCTTTTTTTCTGGGAGTTGAAACATGACGTGGTTATTGCTGATCGCCGGCTTGGTGTTATTGGTTATTGGGGCAGATTTGCTGGTAAAAGGCGCTGCGCGGCTGGCTGCAAACTTTGGCGTACCGAGTCTGGTTATTGGCCTGACGGTCGTTGCATTCGGCACCAGTGCACCGGAGCTGGCGGTAAGCGTAAAGGCAGCGTTTTCCGGGCAAGCCGAACTAGCCATCGCCAACGCGGTGGGCAGTAATATCTTTAACATCCTGTTTATCCTCGGCGTTTCTGCGATTGTCTCTCCGCTGATTATTTCCAAACAATTAATCCGCCAGGATGTACCCATCATGGTCGTCGTTTCGGTGCTGGCCCTGATCATGACACTCAACGGCAGCATCAACAGAATTGAAGCAGGCATTCTTGCGGCAGGATTAATTTGCTACACCGCATTTCTGTTTTTCCAAGGCAAGAAACAAGGTGCGGATGTTACCGACGAAGAAGTGGAAGAAATGCTCAAGGAGCCGGTGCCTGTCTGGAAAAATATGCTGATGGTTATCGGCGGCCTGGCGTTACTGGTATGGGGCGCGCGCTGGCTGGTACAGAGTGCGGTTGAGATTGCCACAGCCTGGGGTGTTAACGAAGCGGTGATCGGATTGACCATCGTTGCGGCGGGAACCTCACTGCCAGAAGTGGTTACTTCAGTGGTCGCCAGTATTAAAGGACAACGCGATATTGCCGTTGGCAACGTGGTGGGCAGCAACATCTTTAATATTTTGTGCGTGCTGGGAATATCGGGAATGGTTTCGCCCGTGCCACTTATGGCCGGTGAACAAATGGCAAGCATCGATATTCCAGTCATGGTTGGCGTTGCAGTGTTATGTGTGCCGTTGTTTTTTATCGGTGCGATGCTGCATCGGATTGAAGGGTTGTTGTTCCTCGGACTGTATATTGCTTACGTCTGGTTCCAAATTGCCATGGCGCTGTCGTTGCCTTACTTAAACAGCCTGCAGGACGGCATTCTTTACGGCCTCTTGCCGATCGTTGTGTTCTATATAGTGGTTGCGTTTATTTTCGACATCCGCAAGCGCCGCGCACAGCTTTAACGCAGCCTCGCACCTGAGTCGGCTTAATACAGCCCCGCACCTGGGTCAGATTAACGCAGCCCTGCAGCTAGATCGGTTTAACGCAGCTTCAGGCCGGATTAATGAATCCTGCACCTGTAGGTCGGATTAGCCTAAGGCGTAATCCGACAATTTTTCAAAATCCACGACTCCGTTGTTACCTATCCTCCGGCCTGGGTTTGTCGGATTACGCTTAGGCTAATCCGACCTACGGTTGGGTGAGTGAGGGTTTGGGTTGTTTGGGGTTGTCGGATTACGCTTGGGCTAATCCGACCTACGGTTTGGGTGACTGAGGGTTTGGGTTGTTTGGGTTGGTCGGATTACGCCTTGGTTAATCCGACCTACGGTTATGGATGTAGTGGGTTTATCGTTTGGGTTTGTTTTTGGGTGCGAATTTTCCGGCTGGCTTATTTTTTGTGTTGAAGCCCGCATTGAATTTTTTCGCGCTTTCAAATTTATCGCCGAAAGCTTTGGCGGCTTTAGGATTTCTCGGCTTACCACGGGTGTTACTGCGGCCTGCAGGTGCTGCATTTTCAGCAGGAATCAACGCGTTTGCGCCGGAGCCAATCAGATTATTTTTGCGCATCTTAACCAGTAGCTCGCGAATCGCCGGCCAGTTAGCGGGATCGTGATACCGCAACAGCGCTTTATGCAGACGGCGTTGCTCCAGCCCACGCGGGATACTGATTTTTTTACTTTTATAAGTCAGCTTTTTCAGCGGATTGCGTTCAGACACATACATCGCCGTCGCCAGTGACATCGGTGAAGGATAAAACGTCTGCACCTGATCCACTTCAAAATTATTTTTCTTCAGCCACAACGCCATGTTAAGCATGTCTTCATCGGTTGTGCCCGGATGCGCGGCAATAAAATACGGGATCAGAAACTGTTCTTTGCCCGCTTCTTTTGAAAATTTATCGAACAGCCGCTTGAACTCGTAGTAACTGCTCATCTTTGGCTTCATCATCTGCGCCAGCGGCCCTTCTTCCGTGTGCTCCGGTGCAATTTTCAGATAGCCACCGACGTGATGCGTCACTAATTCCTTAACATATTCCGGGTCCTGCACTGCCAGGTCATAGCGCAAGCCTGAAGCAATTGAAATGCGCTTTACGCCTTTAACGGCACGCGCCGCGCGATAAAGCGTCGTCGTGTGCTTATGATCCGTTGTGAGGTTTTTACAGATGGTGGGATACACGCAGGACAAACGGCGGCAGCGACTCAGGGTCGGCATGTCTTTGCAGGTCAGGCGATACATGTTGGCGGTAGGACCGCCGAGATCCGAAATATGACCGGTAAAACCGGGCACTTTTTCACGGATGTCCTCAATCTCGCGCAGGATGGATTCCTGCGAACGACTCTGAATGATGCGCCCTTCGTGTTCGGTGATGGAACAAAACGTACAGCCACCAAAGCAGCCGCGCATGATGTTTACCGAGGTTTTAATCATGTCGTAGGCGGGAATTTTCTGGTTGCCATACACCGGGTGCGGTACGCGCTGATACGGCAGATCAAACACACCATCCAGTTCGTCCGTCTCCAAAGGAATAGGCGGGGGATTTACCCAGACTTCGCGATTCTCATGTTTTTGAATCAAAGGGCGCGCGTTAAACGGGTTCGCCTCCTGATGCAGAACGCGCGAAGCGTGCGCATACAGCACAGGGTCTTTACGCACTTTATCGAACGAGGGCAGACGAATATAAACTTTTTCGTCATCGGGAATTTCACTGCGGCTTTGCAGCGGCATGGGGATGATGCGAATCGGCTGTGGCTCATCGGGATTAATACCGGAGGCTTCGCCCTGAGCCGGACAACCCGTGGTGGTTAATGCACCTTCAGGATTTAATTGCGCGATCTGCGCGGACATGGCTTCCGGGTCGAGCTGGCGCAGACCAACCTGTGAGTTGTTGATATCCGTCTGCGCTGCATCCACAACCGATTTGCTGTTGTGCTGATATTCGTAGGGATTCGGCAATTTATCGATATTGCCCGGCCAGTCGATACGCGAGGAATCAATCTCGGTCCAGCCGCGCGGTGATTCTTTTTTTATAACCACCGTGCCGCGAATGCTATCCAGCTCTTTGATGTTTTTTCCGGCAGCGAGCGCATGGGCGATTTCGGCAATAGCCCGTTCAGCGTTGCCGTACAACAGAATATCTGCCGTGGCGTCGATCAGAACCGAACGCCGCACCTCATTGCTCCAGTAATCGTACTGCGCGATACGCCGAAGGCTCGCTTCGATGCCTCCGAGCACGATCGGCACATCTTTATAGGCTTCTTTACAGCGCTGGCTGTAAACCGTCACAGCGCGATCCGGCCGCTTGCCGCCCTGTCCGCCAGCGGTGTAAGCATCATCAGAGCGCAGCCGTAGATCGGCGGTATAGCGGTTGATCATGGAATCCATGTTGCCGGCGCTCACGCCGAAGAACAGGTTGGGTTTGCCGAGGGCCTTGAACGGCTCCGCACTGCGCCAGTCAGGCTGGGCGATGATCCCAACACGGAAGCCCTGAGCCTCCAGAAAACGCCCGATGACGGCCATACCAAAGCTGGGGTGATCCACATAAGCATCGCCGCACACGACGATGATGTCGCAGCTATCCCAGCCCAGCACATCCATCTCTGCCCGTGACATGGGCAAAAAAGGTGCTGGCTGATAGGTGGCGCCGGCAGGGCGGGGATAAGAGAAGAGATTTTTGGCGAAGCTGTTCATAAGAATCCGGGTCGTAAAACGCAAGACCGCTGTAGCGGGCAGAAAATGGCCCGCTATTGTCTCAGAATCGCCCCCGGGTAAACAGTACTAAAAATAAACAGCAAGAAACCTCAGATAACGGCCCCGCTATTACCGGAGCTATATCGTTCACCGCTCCGCTGCTGTGAAAGCCAGATCAATATCTGCTACTACTCGGCTGCCGGATTTTGTATCGGTTCACCGCTCCGCTATTACCGGATCTGTATCCGTAGGTCGGATTAGGCGCGCAGCGCCGTAATCCGACACACACAACCAACAAATTAACGAAACCCCGAGTGACACATCACCATCCGCCCGCTCATACAGCTGGAATCTGGTCGCATCAGCTTGCGATAACCGCTTATTTGCCAGCCTTTTCCTGCAGCACCTTCTTAAAAAACGCCCCCTGCTCCGACGGTTTGAACGACCAATCATCAATCATGGTGGGCGACCACTGCGGATCGAACACCCAGGCGGTCCAGGAAA
>CAYUVQ010000020.1:33722-39077 GCA_964448175.1 uncultured Cellvibrionaceae bacterium
TCATCAATCATGGTGGGCGACCACTGCGGATCGAACACCCAGGCGGTCCAGGAAATGCCGCGCGATTCCATGTATTCAACAATCTGCGGGCCATAGCTGCCGTCATTTTTTACGGGCTCATGCGCACCGTAACCGTCGGGTTGAACCCAACCCAACTCGGTGGCGATGATCGGATATTTCTTGCTGACATAGCCCCATTTGGCGTCCCAGGCTTTAAAGAAATTCTCTTTCGTGGGCGGCGTGGGTCTCTCCTTCTGCGGATACGGATGGGCAGCGTAAGCCACACCAGGACGCTCGATAGGCGCATCCGCCACGGGCGTCAGGTCATAAGCCCAGTTAAAACCGGCCACCAGCGGGATGACATCTTTATCAATGGCGTAGATGACATCGATCATCTGTTCGTTCAAGGCTTTCCACTCCGCCCACTCGGCTTTACCCCAAGGATCTTGCAGTGTGGTCGGTTCGTTGAACAGTTCGTACACCGCAGTGGTAGAAACGCCTTGATAGCGATAGGCGATGTCGTGCCAGAAACGCAGCGTCTCCTGCGTGTCGGTGTAGTACATCGGATGCTGATAATTGCCCGAGGCCAGGAAACCGATGGAGTGCCAGTCGATAATGAGATACATCTCATGCTGGTTGGCCCAGATAATTGCCTGGTCAATCAACTTGAGGTATTCCTCCTGCCCCCGCTCACGCCAGGCGCGCGGATGAATCGGCAGACGCACGGTATTCACGCCCCAATCCTGCAACTCCTTAAACAGGCTGGCTTTCCACTGCTTTTCTTTCACCAGCTTATCGGGGTCCGCTATGCTCACCCCACGGAACACAAATGGCTTGCCTTTTTCGTCAATAAATTGATTGCCTTTAACGCGAATTACGTCCTGTTTGTTTTTCAGCTGACTGACATCAAACCGGCCGATTTTTTCATAAACCTTGCGATCACTGGTGACCGGATCTTCCGCCTGCGCAAACACCTGCACAGCCAGCAGCACACCGATAACACCGAGCAGGCTTTTAAAAGGTAAAAATGAAGGGCAACGCATGACATGTCTCCTCGCGGGTTTTTATAAGTATGAGTGGCGAGAGTGTAGGCGGTCAGTTGTCAGGCTGCACGGTGACTTACATTTTTTAACGATCCCGGCAGCTATGGCCGGGATCGAGCAGGTCATCAGCGGAGAAGTTAGTCGCGTGAACAGATCAACTTTTGAAATGTATTGTGAATAGTTACCTCACACACAACTATCGAAGAATCTTCGTCAGAAAAATAATAATCCAGCGTTAACCGGATTTTATTTCCTTTCAGGGTAATATCTTCGACAAATACACCGGCCGATTGTGCAAAAGACCGCTCTTTTCCATCCAATTGGATATGGTTTATCGCAAGGTGATCCAACAAAGTCAGGGTCGGTGTCGACAACAGCTCCAGATCAATCTGCGGAAGTATCTCCATATTGTGCCGGATGATCCGCACCAGATTTTCTCCGGTGCGATGGGTTTCAACGTGATCTATGGAAAGCGGAATAACTGGCTTTTTTTCTGCAGTATTGGCCGAACAAGACCAACAAGCCAAGGAAAAAAACACCAGGATTAATAATGAAATTGGGTTTTTCATGGTTAGCTCGACTTCAAAATGGGTAGTGGGGCTTTGTCAATGAAAGTGACTCTACGATTGAAACGATCTCGAGGTACATTTTTCCATTGGCTCTCGTTGTCATAACTAATTTTAAAAGTTTCTTTTGAGCTTCTGGTGTTATTTGAAAATCGAGCCAATAGTGATCGACAATGAAATCTTCTGCTCCCTTACCAAGCCTTTTTGCCGTTTTGACTAAATATCAATATAGCTTTCGATGTCCACAGAGTTTAAATCCAATGACAAGTCCCATCTTTAACTTAGCTGCGTGATCAGGCTCTTATAATCCATCTTCCCACTGCCAAGCTTCGGCAGTTCGTCCAGGATCTGGATTTCAGCCGGTAACATTAAACCTTCCATACCGCCGCCGAGTAATTGCTGGCGAATGTCTGCAGGTGAAATTTCACTGGGAGTTCCGGTTATACATAAAATAATTCGCTCGCCTTTTTTTTCATCACTGAGTGCTACGGCGGCGAGTTCGATGTCGGGTTTATCGAAAATTTCACGCGCTTTTTCTTCCACTGCACCGAGGCTGATCATCTCGCCGCCGATTTTGGCAAAGCGGGAATAGCGATCGACAATAGTGAGAAACCCATCTTCGTCGAGATGGCCTTTGTCTCCGGTTTTGTACCAGCGGCGATTATCGAGGGTGATGATTGCCTGTGAGGTTTTTTCGCTATCGTTCAGGTAACCGAGCATCAACTGTGTACCGGAAATCAGAATTAATCCATCTGCGCCCTGCGGTAAGGTTTCCAATGTTTCTGGGTCGACAATGCGTATGCTGCTTCCCGGTAAAGGCATACCGACGCTGCCCGGTTTGTTGCCGTGTTGCAGCTTCCAGTAAACCGTGTCCAGCATGTCCGGAATATTGACGCTGATAACGGGTGTGGTTTCGGTTGTGCCGTAACCTTCGAAAATTTTCTTGTTGAATTTTAGTTCAAATTCGCTCCGTACCCGCTCCTGCAGTTTTTCTGCACCCGCGACAACAATGCGCAGTGAATCAAGCATCAAGGGTTCGACTTTACTGTTGCGGGTATACAAGCGCAGAAAAGTGGCGGTGGCACACAGCACGGTAGCACGATAACGTGCAATTGCTTTGGCGATGCCGAGCACGTCAGTCGGGTCAGGGTGGCACACGACCGGAATACCTTCCAGCATTGGCATCATGGTGGTCACCGTTAAACCGAAGGAGTGAAACGGCGGGAGTGAGTTCATAAAGACATCGTTATTGCGCGTATCAAGCACATCGCTGATTTGTTTGCAGTTCGCGATGATATTGCGCTGACTCAATACAATCCCTTTGGGTATGCCCTCGCTGCCACTGCTGAACAAAATCGCGGCGGGATCATCCAATTGACGCCGGCAGCCCAGAAGCCAGTACATCATCACCGCGGGCAAAAATGAGAACAGCATCGCCCGCACCAGATCCCATTTGTTTAATGAGGCCTTCACGTCTTCAAGGAAAATAATGTTTGCGTCAGCCAACATATCGGCGATAGCGATACCGCGTTGCTCGAGTTTATCCATAAAGCGGCGGGAGGTGAACACCGTGGTGATGGAGGCGGCCCGCAAACTGGCTTGTACCGCCTCGGTGCTGCTGGTGTAGTTGATGTTCACCGTGGTCTGGCCATTCAACAAGACGGCCATATTGCTGATCAGGCTCGCGCTGGATGCAGGCAATACCAGCCCTACATTGGCGTCGCGAGTGTAGCGCCGCATGGCTTTGGCGAATGCCAAAGTTGCCGCCAGTGTTCGACCATAACTGAACGTCGTTCCTTCACCATCCACCATAAAATGTTGCAGGCGGTTACGCTTGGCAGTCTTCAGCCAGGTTAAAGCGAGTGGATCGAGATTGTGCGTATGTTGCTCCCACGCATCCACTGACAGTTCAAATATTTTTTGTTTCAGTTCAGCGGTTTTAGTGGTGAGCGGAAGCGGCTTTCCGAAGGCCACGATGATATCGCGACGATTGCCAAGGCTGCGATCCAGCAATGAGGTTTCATCGCGCAATTTTCCCGCAGAACGTGAAAACGCACTGCCCCATAAACCGCGCAAATAAAAAGGTAAGATAACCGCATTATCTACACCTTCCGTGGTGCGTTCATAACCGGAATGGAATTTTCCTAAATGACCATTGCGACTGATGGCGCCCTCCGGAAAAAGACAAACCACTTCACCTTTACGTAATAATTCATTGATGCGCCCGAGCGCTTCTTTACTGTTGCCGGACGAAATGGGAATCATCCCCAGACGGCTCAGCAAAGGTTTCAGATACCAGCGATTGTAGATCTCCCGCTGCATGACAAACCGCACCGGGCGTGGGCACGCAATCTGCACCAGCGCCCAGTCGATCCAGCTGATGTGATTGCCCAGCAACAGCACACCGCCGCGCGCCGGCAGATTATTAAAATTCAACACATCAATGCGGTAACGGTGTTTAAACAATAAACTCGCCAGAAAACGCACGAAAGAATGCGGCAATTGTTTTACGGTGTAGCCTGTTCCAACGATAGCGACGAGCGTAAGCAAGCCGAGCAACATGGCGCTACTGAAACCCGCCAATGCAAACGCAACGGTAAGGCACAGAAAACCCAGCATGGTCACATTTTGCACCCAGTTATTACCAGCCAGTACGGTTCCCAGTTCCTGTTCTTTTGCGTGATATTGAATCAGTGCATTAAGTGGAATAATAAATAGCCCGCCCATCATGCCCAGAACGGTAAAGTTAAAAGCCAGCGCGGTGTAGGAATCCAGTGTCGGCAGAATTGCGAGCGTAATGGTGATGCCAATAGCGCCCAGAGGTACAAGCCCGGTCTCAATATGCTTTTGTGAAAAACGTCCGGCGAGTATTGCTCCAATGATGATGCCCAAGCCGCTGCAAGCAAGTAGACCTTGAATAACCAGCGTATTGGTCTGGTTCAACCGCGTTTCAGCAAAATCCGGAAAAGCGGCGAGCAGTACCTGCGCAATGGCCCAGAAAGTTGACAGGCCGACGATGGACAACCAGATCACCGGACGATCGCGCAGCGCGCTGAGATTCTGTTTCAGGTAGTTCAGTTTTATGTAATGCGGGATTGAAAATTGTTTATGCACATCAGGATGGGATTGTTGTGGCAGGCGATAACTTAATACCAGCTCAACCCCGGCCAATAACACCAACAACCAGCCCAGCGGCGCAATGCGTTCAAGGATGGCTGTCGTTTCCGTGGTGTTGTGCCCGAGCAGCAATATCTCAAATAAACCCGAAAAAACGAACGTGCCCAGCAGAATGCCAAGAATGGTAAACGCCTGCACCGCTCCGTTCGCATGAGCCAGGCGTTCGGTGCCGACAACTTCTTTGATATAACCATATTTTGCTGGACTGAAGATTGCGCTCTGGATTGCGAATAAAAAAGTGAGGCCAAACGCGGTGGCGAACCAGCCGGCGTAATAGCAGGCTGTGATCATCAGGGCGACCGCAACGCCGCCCCAGGCACTGAAGCGCATGATGATATTCTTGGGAAATCGATCAGAAAAAAAACCCGCAGGAGAAAACAGCAGGATAAACGGCAAGAGGATCAGGGCATTTATAATCGCTGTCAGAATGATCTGCAGCTGGCCGTCATATACCTTAAATACCGTATTTTGAATGATGATCTTGTGGCCCAGATCCACAAAAGCATTGAGAAAAACGACCAGCAGGTAAGGGATGAACCCACGGACCTTGACGAGCTGTGACATGGAGC
>CAYUVQ010000021.1:0-2253 GCA_964448175.1 uncultured Cellvibrionaceae bacterium
ACCGCTAAACCATGCCGAGTTGGAGCTCTTGTGCGTCCACATACTCTTGATCGTTGTATGTGGGCGCTGTTTTTATTATCGGCAGTTGTTTTTGGAAATGGAGCCTACTATGCACCTCCGCTGTTTGGTTAATGCAGGTTGTGATCTGCTTGTTCGTCGCGGTTTATTTTTCTTAACTATTTTTCTGTTAACTGGTTTGCCGGCGCAGGCTGCGGAAATTCCCAGGTTGGTTACTGAGAATGGCCGCCATGCTTTAATGGTCGATGGTGAACCTTATTTGATACTGGGCGCGCAGACCAATAACTCGGCTAATTATCCTGCCGCGCTAAAAGATGTGTGGCCAACACTGGAAAAACTGCACGCGAACACACTGAGTATTCCAGTTGCCTGGGAACAGATCGAGCCGGAAGAAGGCCGGTTTGATTTTTCCTTTGTGGATTATCTCGTTAAAGAAGCTCGCCAGCGTGGGTTGCGCTTGAACCTCCTGTGGTTCGCTACCTGGAAGAACAATGCCCCACACTTTGCTCCCTCATGGGTGAAGCTGGATAACAAACGTTTCCCCCGCGTGGTGAAACAGGATGGCGACACCCTGAATTCGTTATCGCCGCATTTCAGAAGCACGCTGGAAGCGGATAAAAAAGCCTTCGTCGCTTTAATGAGTCACCTGAAAAAAATTGATAAAAAACATACCGTCATTTTGATGCAGGTAGAAAACGAAGTTGGAACTTATGGTTCCGTGCGGGATTTTTCACCAACGGCGCAGCGCCTGTTCAATTCGCCTGTGCCAGATTCGCTGGTTAAACAGCTGGGGGTGAAATCCGGTACCTGGCCGGAAGTGTTTGGCCAAGATGCAGATGAGTTTTTTCATGCGTATCACATCGCGATCTACGTGGATGAAATTGCGGCGGCGGGCAAAGCGATAAAACCGTTACCCATGAACGTTAACGTAGCTTTGCGTAATCCATTCAATCCCGGTTTGCCAGGACAATATTCCAGTGGCGGTCCCACCGATAACGTCATTGATATATGGAAAGCGGCGGCACCACACATTGATATGCTTTCACCGGATATTTATTTCCGTGACTACAAAACCGTGGACAAAGTCCTCGAACTTTATTCCCGCCCGGACAACGCACTGTTTGTCGCAGAGATCGGTAATGATCAGCCGTTCGCTCGGTATTTCTTTTCAACGTTGGGATATCAAGGAATCGGCTTTGCGCCCTTCGGTATGGACAACACGGATTACGTGAATTACCCGCTTGGCGCTAAAGAACTCAACGATGAAATCGTCGAACATTTTGCGCAGAACTATCGGCTGCTGGCGCCGATGGCGCGGGAGTGGGCAAAGTGGGGTTTTGCAGGCAAGGTCTGGGGCGTTGCTGAACCGGTAGACACCCATGCGCAGAACGAAAAAATCTGGAACGCCGAGGCAACACCGGAAGAACAAAAAGCGGAGGCGCAAAAAAATGCCGTCAATTATACGCAGTTGCTGGACCTTGGTTTATGGGATGCAGAAGTAACCTATGGCCGTCATATGTTCTGGATTGATCCGCCGGTCGGCAACCATCCATCTTCCGGTGGTGTGTTGATCGCGCAGCTGAGCGACAACGAATATCTGGTCACCGGTTATCGTGCACGCGTGACTTTCACTGCATCGTCCGAATTAAAAAATAAGAAATATATGATCGAGCGCGTAGAAGAGGGTCACTATAAAGATGGAAAATGGGTGTTTGAGCGGGTATGGAATGGCGACCAGACGGACTGGGGGTTGAATTTCACCTCGCGCATGCACGTATTAAAAGTGCGCATGGCAAGCTATGAAACGCAATAATTTTAATAAATAAGAAGGAGGATAACGATGCAAGTGACCCGGCATATAATCAAAGGCTGCGTGATTGGTCTGGCCTCTGCAGTGTTGCTGCAGGCTTGCTCCAAAAGCACCAACGAAACAACGCCGACCACATCTACCAACGCGGAACAGGTGCAGTCGCTGGCGCAGGTAGAGCGTACGGCTGATGGGGTTGTGCTGACGTTGGCTGGCGGTCCTGCCAAAAAAGTTCGCCTGCAGGTGATGGCCGACAACATTATTCGGGTAACGGCGCTGCCCGGTGAAGACTTTTCGGTTATTCCGCCCAGCATTCAGGTGGTCGCACAACCCACCACCAACTTACCTTTCACCACCGATCTACAGGGCGATAACCTGCTCCTTAAAACCGCAGCGATGAGTGCGGAAGTCTCTTTGACCGATGGGAC
>CAYUVQ010000021.1:2353-35170 GCA_964448175.1 uncultured Cellvibrionaceae bacterium
TCGCGCAACTATGGTGTGTTGTGGGATAACAACTCTATCACCCGGTTTGGTAATCCACAGGAAGCGCAGCCGCTCAACACGTCACTGAAACTGTATGACGCAGAAGGCAAGGAAGGCGGATTAACCGTGCGTTATTTCGTGGGTGATGAATTAAAACTCACGCGCGTCGAAGCGGACTTCGATCATCAATTCCTGCGGCAGGGTTCCACTCTGGAAAATCCTTTTCCTGCTGAAGTGGCGGATGCCTATAAGAACAACAGTCTGCGTATTGAACTGGAAGGCAGCATCGAGGCTGCGACCTCCGGCAAACACCAGTTCAAGATGTATTCATCCGGCTACGCGACCCTGGCTTTCGATGGCGAAACCGTACTTGAACGCTGGCGGATGAACTGGAATCCCTGGTATCACACCCATTACATGGAAATGGATGCGGGCGAGAAAAAAGCAATTCGCGTGGATTGGAAGCCGGACGGTGGTTATTTCCATCTGCGCCACGTGGATGCGCAATCCCCGGAGCAGCAAAGTCAGTTATCGCTTGCATCTGAAACCGGTAAAGCGATTGATTATTACGTGGTGGTTGGCGAAAACAAGGACGAGGTTATCGCCGGTTACCGACATCTCACGGGCAAGTCCGTCATGCTGCCGAAGTGGGCCTATGGTTTCTGGCAGAGCCGTGAGCGCTATAAATCATCCGATGAAATCATTAACAACCTGAAAGAATATCGTGACCGCAAAATTCCTATCGATAACATCGTGCTGGATTGGTCCTATTGGCCGGAAGATGCCTGGGGCAGTCATGATTTTGATAAACAGTTTTTCCCTGATCCAAAAAAACTGGTGGATCAAGTTCACGCCATGAATGCGCAGATCATGATCTCCGTATGGCCCAAGTTTTATCCCACCACGGAGAACTACAAAGAGCTTGATGCAAAGGGCTTTATGTTTAACCGCAACATTGAAGAGGGAAATCTGGATTGGATTGGCAAAGGTTACTTGAACGCTTTCTATGATCCTTTCACACCAGAAGCTACAGCAATTTTCTGGAAGCAGATCAAAGACAAGATCAACGTGCATGGCTTTGACGCCTGGTGGCTCGATGCCGTTGAACCGGATATCCATTCCAATCTCAGCTTCACCAAACGCAAAGAATTGATGACGCCCAACAGTGTAGGCACGGGCGCAGAAATATTTAATGCGTACGCTGTTCCGCATGCGGAAGGGGTTTATCACGGAGAGCGGATGACTGATGGTCATCAACGTTCATTCATTCTTACCCGTTCCGGTTTTGGTGGTATCCAACGTACGGGTTCAGCAATCTGGAGCGGCGACATCGTATCGCGCTGGAGCGATATGAAAGATCAGATCGCCGCCGGTATTGGTGTGGGTCTGGCCGGTGTCGCCAACTGGACATTTGATGTGGGCGGCTTTACCCCGGAAGATCGCTTCCGCCGCTCGCAGAAAGGTTTTGTGGGCTCCTGGAAGGATATGGATAAAGAACAGGTGGACGAGTGGCAGGAATTAAATGCGCGCTGGTATCAATTCGGTGCGTTTGTTCCGCTGTATCGCTCTCACGGGCAAAATCCCTATCGCGAAATTTTTAATATCGCGGATCAGGGATCAGAAGCCTACGACACCATGGTGTGGTACACCAAACTCCGTTACCGTCTGATGCCCTACATTTACACACTGGCCGGTGATACTTTCCATAAAGATGGCACCATCATGCGCGGTCTGGTTATGGATTTTCCCGATGACAAACAAGCTTGGGATATCAACACGCAATATATGTTTGGCCCTGCGTTTCTGGTCAATCCGGTGGTCGAATACAAAGCGCGCAGCCGAGCGGTTTATTTACCGGCCGGCACCAGCTGGTACGATTTCTACACCGGCGAAAAGTATGACGGTGGCCAAACTATTGATGCCGCTGCACCTTATTCGCGCATGCCGTTATTTGTAAAAGCAGGTTCGATCGTACCGACTGGACCGGCCATTCAATTTACCGATGAAGGATTGAATGCACCCATCACACTGAACGTGTACACCGGTGCGAACGGCACATTTGAAATCTATGAAGATGATGGCCGTTCCTACGATTACGAAAGAGGCCAATGGTCACGCATCCCGGTCAGTTACGACGACGCAAAAGGTGAGCTGGTTATCGGTGAGCGCGTCGGCCGTTTTGACGAGATGGCGGATAAGCGCAGTATCAGCGTGCGCTGGATCAGCGGCCCCACGAAAGACGCGGCCAACTTCGATGCGACGCCAGCCAAAACGGTGGAATATACGGGTGAAGCTCTGAAAATAAATCGCACGCCGTAAGTCACCGTCACCGTGAATGAAAAGCTTCCGTCGTCACCCAATACGGAAGCTTTTTTATTTTTATTAGCGCGGCGGAGTTGCAGCGTGCTTCTCCGCAGGCGTGTGTTAGCTGGAGCAGCGGGAGTCTTCGACATTCGCTGGAATCATGCTATTCTCAGCGCCAATTGCCAGGTAATGGTGTTGTGGACTTTAAGTTGTCGTTTGCTCATAAAATAACATTCGCATATAAAATGTGATATATAGCTACGCATGAGCAAGCCTGTTGAACAGCGAAATGGATAGACGGGTACCGTACCAATAACTATAAAAGTGCGGCTGGAGAAACCCATGGACAATAAAGACAATATGCATCTCGCTTTGCCCCTGTTGCTGATCATTAGCTTATTTTTTTTGTGGGGCATGGCAAATCATCTGAACGATATTCTAATTACCCAATTCAAAAAAGTTTTTACGCTCTCTGACTTTGCATCCAGCTTTGTGCAGATGGCGTTTTACCTCGGCTATTTTGTCTTTGCCGTTCCCGCTGCATTGTATATGAAAACCTATGGCTATAAGTTCGGTGTGATTTTAGGGCTGATACTTTACGGGGCAGGTGCTTTTTTGTTTTATCCCGCGGCGCAGCTCAATGAATATCATGTATTCCTGCTTGCCCTTTTTGTTATCGCCAGTGGTCTGGCATTTCTTGAGACGTCGGCAAATCCGCTGATTATCGCCATGGGCGATCCGGAAACGGCAGAGCGCCGACTGAACTTTGCGCAATCATTTAATCCGCTTGGTGCGTTGGCCGGTATCTTGATTGGACGCGAATATATTCTCTCGGGAACCGAACATTCCCCGGAAGAGCTGGCTGCATTAACGCCCCTTGAGTTGAGCCGGATGTATGAGATGGAAGTGCAGGCAGTGCAGGGGCCTTATCTTTTTGTAGGGGCGTTTGTGTTGTTGTGGGCACTGTTGGTAGGGCTTACCCGTTTTCCGGCAGTGGCACAAAAGCCGGTGATGGAGGAAGGCACAGGCAGCTGGCAGGATTTCAAAAAATTGTTCGCAAAAAAATTATTTATGTTCGGTGTGCTGGCACAGTTTTTATATGTAGGCGCGCAGGCATGCATCTTCAGTTTTATGATCCGTTATGGCAAAGAAGCGTTGCCGGGCACAGGTGAAAAAAGTTTGGCGACTTATGTATTTTTTTCACTGATAGCATTTATGGCGGGACGTTTTATTGCGACGGCACTGATGGGCAAAATCCAAGCAGTGCGTTTGATGGCCGGCTTTGCGTTGATTAACGTTGCCCTGTGCCTGTTGGCCATTGTCTCGCCCAACGCCATTGGTATGTTTGCCTTTGCCGGAACTGCGTTTTTTATGTCGCTGATGTTCCCGACAATATTTGCATTGAGCGTTAAAGGGCTGGGGGATTTAGCGAAGCCGGGTTCGTCTTTGTTGATTATGGCTATTGTCGGTGGTGCGGTTATCACCCCGTTGATGGGGCTCGTTTCTGATATCAGTGCAATTCATTATGCGGTAGGGGTGCCAATGCTGTGCTTCGTAGTTATTGCAGCCTTCGCCGGTGCCTGCCAGAGACGCGATCAGCCCGCGCTGGCAATGAACCTGTGAGAACACGATATGATTGATGCGCATCAACATATCTGGCAGATCGGCCAACACGACTGCCGCTGGCCAACGCCGGAAGATGCACCGTTATATCGTGACTACACGTTGGATGATGTTATGCCGCTGGCAAAGTCAGTAGGCGTTTGCGGCACCGTGTTGGTGCAATCACAACCGAGCGAGCGCGATACCTGTTACTTATTGGCAGTGGCGGAGCAGAACGATTTTGTACGCGCCGTGGTCGGATGGGCAGATCTCGCCGCGGATAACGCCGTGCAGCGCATCACGGATCTGGCGCGCCACAGAAAATTGCGTGGCTTGCGCCCCATGTTGCAGAACCTGGCAGATGACCGCTGGATTCTGCAGCCGCAACTGGTCCCGGCCATACGGGCGATGCAAGAAAACAATTTAAGTTTTGATGCGCTGATATTTACTCGCCACTTGCCGCACATTTACCAGTTTGCGCAAGCCTGGCCGGGGTTATCGGTGGTTATTGATCACGCGGCCAAACCGCCGGTCGCACAGGAAAGTAACGAGGCGTTCACCCTGTGGCGCGACGACATTAATCGCATCGCCGAATTGCCACAGGTTTATTGCAAATTATCGGGGTTGCTTACTGAAACCCATGCAGCACAAGACCTGGATGTGTTGCGCCCCTACGTTGAACATATATTTCGAGCGTTCGGTGCAGAGCGGCTGATGTGGGGCAGTGATTGGCCGGTGGTATGTGCCTCGCCCCATTACGCCGGTGCAAGTTATGAGTCCTGGTTCGAACTGGCTCAGCAGCTGATTCCCCACCGGAGTTCACAGTCAATAAGCCGGATTTTCAGCGAAAATGCGCGGGCGTTCTATCGCCTTTGAAACAATTTTTTCAGAGGCCGGCCAGTAGCAAGTCTTGTTGCTGGCAGAGGCTTCTGTTAGCTTTTAGTCACGCACACTATAAGAGTTAAACATTATAAAAAAAATCTATTCACCAACTTGAAAGCGCTAACTATGAAAAATCATAAAAAACAGCCGGCCGAAACGGCGGTGGAAGAAGAACGTAAATACCGGGCACCGGCTCTGGAAAAAGGACTTGATATTCTGGAACTGCTCGCACGCAATGGCTCACCCATGACCACCTCACAGATGGCGGCTACTCTGGGCCGTTCGGTAAGTGAGTTATTCCGGATGGTGCTCGCCCTGGAGTATCGTGGTTACATTGTGGCTTCGCCCGAAGGGCGGGAAGGCTACATGCTTACCAATAAACTCTTCACCTTGGGTATCGCTCAGGGAGCAGCGCGTTCGCTGCTGGAAGCCGCACTGCCGGTTATGAAAGAACTGTCGCGCGAAGTGGGGCAATCCTGCCACTTGGCGGTAGCATCGGGCGACCAGTTGGTGGTCGTGGCGCGGATCGAGAGCGCCACCGATTTAGGCTTTTCGGTACGCGTTGGCTATCGCCGGCGGCTCATTGATACCAGCTCGGGACTCTTGTTGTACGGACTGGCGACGCCGGAAGTTCAGGCGAGCTGGTTGCCCGACCTGCGGGAATCTGCGAAGGATGACCCGGAGCGGATAGACGCCTTTCTGGCTAAAGCGGCTGCAGCGGCGGAGCGCGGTTACATTCAGTCGCCCAGCGAATTTGTTGCCGGGGTTACTGACACCTGTATGCCGATTATGGGAATGCAGGGCGCCTTGGCGAGCCTGATCGTGCCATTTATTGCGATCAAACCGCAGAAGGTCACCGCCGAGCAAGTGCTTGATGCATTGCGAGTTGCTGTGGCAAAAATCGCCGAAGCGCTCAACGACGACGGACGCTGATTCTCCAGGGCTGACAACGGCGCCGTTGTCAGCCACACCCGCACCTGTGATTCCCCTCCGTTGTTATGCTTGATTTCATCGCGGAATTTGTACACTCTTTCACCAAAAAGTCGATATAACTATATGTCTTTTCCTGGAGGGCTTGGGTAGAATCCTTTTATCAGCAATTCTAATTTTAATTATAAAAAAGGAAGCAGCTCATGCTTTCCACTCAGATGCGTTCGTTAGGGCGGTCCTCCGTCAACCTGTCTTTGCTCGGTTTTGGGGCTGCTCCCATCGGAAATCTTTATCAGCCGGTCACGGATGAACTGGCGGCTGCAACAGTCAATCAGGCTATTGCAACCGGTATCCGCTACTTCGATAGCGCGCCCCATTACGGGTTTGGTTTGAGCGAAGCACGGCTGGGCGCCGCTCTCAGTGCGCAGGCGGTGGGGAACGTCAACATATCGACCAAAGTTGGCCGGCTGCTGGTGCCTACCGAGTCCTCCGCAGAAATCCGTCACGGCTTTGCGTCTACTCCTGCGCTTGAGCCTGTCTTTGACTACAGCTACGCCGGTGTCATGCGGTCTTTTGAGGCGAGTCTTGCCCGGCTTAACGCGGATACCATTGATTTGCTGCTGGCGCATGACCTGGGCGAAGTCACTCATGGGGCGCAACATCCTGCCCGGTTGCGCGAGTTTTTGAACGGCGGTTACCGTGCCATGCACGAGCTGCGCGACAGTGGCGTGGTGCGTGCGATCGGCCTGGGCGCTAATGAGTGGCAGGTCTGTGAGGCGTCACTGGGTCATACGGACTTCGATGGCTTCTTGCTGGCGGGGCGCTACACGCTGCTGGAGCAGAGCGCCTGTGAAACCTTTCTGCCGCTATGTGCAGCTCGCGCAATTTCAGTGATTATCGGCGGCCCGTTTAATTCGGGCATCCTGGCCTCCGGTACCAGCGGCGCCGGGCCGGCTTATTACAACTATGAACCAGCGCCTGCGGCGATCCGCCGCCGGGTGCGCGAATTGGAATTTGTGTGTAAGGAGTTTGTTGTTCCTCTGGCCGCGGCAGCGCTGCAGTTTCCCGCTGCCCACCCACAGGTGTGCTCAGTGCTTGCCGGCCTGGCCAATCCGCAGCAGGTACAGCAAGCGGTTGCCTGGATGAATCATCCGATCCCGGCAGATTTCTGGCTGGCGTTGCGTGAGTTGGATCTGTTGCACCCGCAAGCGCCGTTTCCCCAGTCCGAGTTCCGATAGCTGCCGTTGGAGCATCCCTATGAGTAAGCTGAATACCCTTATCACCGGTGCGTTTGCGCCAACAATTCTGCTGCACCCGCACGACAATGTGCTGGTCTGTGTGGCCCCTGTCCGGCCCGGTGATGTGTTGTTGATTGATGGACGGGAAGTGCAGGCGACGGAGACCATCGGTGTGGGCCATAAGCTGGCGCGCGGTGCGCTCAATGCAGGCGACAAAATTATTAAATACGGTGCACCGGTGGGCTCGATGACGGCATCTGCCGTACCCGGTGCTCATGTGCATCTGCACAATATGCAGAGTGACTACATTCCCAGTCACACACGCACGCGACAAAGTCAGGACCGGAGTGAAGCATGATGAACACCCCCGTGGCATTTCAAGGTTATCGGCGGCAGGACGGCCGCAAAGGCATTCGCAATGTTGTTGTGGTGGCCTATCTGGTGGAGTGTGCGCATCATGTGAGCCGGCGCATCGTGACACTGACTAACGATATGGATGTGCACCTGATCGGCTTCCCCGGCTGCTATCCCAACGACTATGCGTTTCGGATCATGAATGCTGTATGCACCCATCCGAATGTGGGCGGTGTATTACTGGTGTCACTGGGTTGCGAGAGTATGGATCGGGACAAACTCTTGTCGCTGGTGCGAGCCAGTGGCCGGCCAGCGGAACTGCTGCTCATTCAGGAAAGCGGCGGCACCCGGGCGACCATTGATGCCGGTGTTGCGGCTGTCGCGCAGCTGCGCGCGCAGGTCGCACAAGTAAAACGTGTGCCCATGGGATTAAACGAACTCATTGTCGGCACCATTTGTGGTGGTTCCGATGGCACCAGTGGTATCACGGCCAACCCGGCGGTCGGCCGGTGTTTTGATGCGCTGGTCGCGGCGGATGCAACCTGCATTTTCGAGGAAACCGGTGAACTGATTGGATGCGAAGCTGTGATGGCAGAGCGTGCTGTGACGCCGGAGCTAGGTGCCGCTATCGAGGCCTGTGTGGAAAAAGCCGAGCATTATTATCGCGTGATGGGCTTTGGCAGTTTTGCGCCGGGCAACGCCGACGGCGGCCTCACAACCCTGGAAGAAAAATCCATGGGTGCCTATTCCAAATCCGGTTCATCGCTCATCAGCGGGTTGATCAAGCCGGGGGATGTTCCACCGGCAGGCGGTTTGTATCTGCTCGACGTAGTGCCCGATGGCGAACCGCGTTTTGGCTTTCCCAATATCGCTGACAACGCGGAAATCGTTGAGCTGATCGCTTGTGGTGCACACCTGACCTTGTTTACCACCGGGCGTGGTTCGGTAGTGGGGTCGGCAATTTCGCCGATTATTAAAATCTGCGCGAATCCGGAAACTTATCGTCGGATGGCGGGCGATATGGATATCAACGCGGGGCGCATATTGGAAGGCCGTGCGACCCTCGATGAAGTTGGCGAGGAAATTTTTGGTAAAGTCGTCGCCGTTGCGTCAGGCGCGCGCAGTCTGTCCGAAGAACTGGGACACCAGGAATTTATCCTGACTTATAAATCTTTCGAACCGGTAGGCCCGGCATGCTTGCCCGTGCGGATGATGGTCTCATAAGCTGCAGCCGATTCAGTGCTGACCTGTGTTGTCAAAAAATCAAAAAAAGAAGGAAAAGTAAATGTTATGTAACCCCAAAAAATTAACGCTGCTTAGCGCGTTATTAATCACCTTAACAAGCTGCTCCAATCAGGACGCCGCCTCCACTGCCAAACAAACTGTAGGCATCGAAGCCTGGCCCCAACTCACCAGTCCTCTTAACGATCAGGCAACCGAACAACAGGTTGAGCAACTGCTCTCCCGCATGTCAGTGGAAGAAAAAGTTGGTCAGATCATGCAAGGTGAAATTCAAGCGGTTACTGCTGAGGACATTAAAAAATATCATCTCGGTTCGGTGTTAAATGGCGGCGGCTCCATGCCTAATCGTATCGCCAATGCCAAACCGCAAGACTGGCTAAAACTGGCGGACGAACTTTACCTTGCGTCAATGGACACCAGTGATGGCAAGGTTGCAATCCCCATCATCTGGGGCACTGATGCGGTACATGGCCACAATAATGTTACCGGCGCGACTATTTTTCCGCATAACGTCGGCCTCGGCGCGACGAATAATCCCGATCTGATTCGCCAGATCGGCGCCGCCACAGCACGCGAAGTTCGCGCTACCGGTATTGAATGGGTTTTCGCGCCGACACTGGCGGTTGCCCAAAATGATTTCTGGGGTCGCACTTACGAAAGTTATGCCGAAGACCCGCTACGAGTGCGCGACTATGCGCGCGCGATGGTCGAAGGTTTACAAGGCCAGGTAAATTCCCCGGCTTTTTTACAAGAGCAACAGGTGATCGCCACGGCCAAACATTTTCTTGCGGACGGCGGTACCTTTGGTGGTGATGATCAGGGCGATGCCCGTATCGGCGAGCAGGAATTGATTGATATTCATAACCCGGGTTACCCCGCTGCGCTGGATGCCGGTGTGCAGAGCGTAATGGCCAGTTTCTCCGCCTGGAACGGCGAGAAGCTGCATGGCAGTCAATATCTGTTAACTGACGTATTAAAAAATCGTATGGGTTTTGATGGCTTTGTTGTCGGCGACTGGAATGGTCACGGGCAGTTGCCAGGATGCACCAACGATTCCTGTGCACAGGCGATCAACGCCGGTATTGATCTGGTCATGGTGCCTTACGATTGGAAAGCGATGTACACCAATACGCTGGCGCAAGTGAAAGCCGGTGAAATCAGTGAGGCGCGTCTGAACGATGCGGTGCGGCGAATTTTGCGCGTAAAAGTGCGCGCGGGTTTGTTTGACAAAAAACCATCGGAGCGCGCATTAGCGGGCCAGGAAAATATCATCGGTCATCCTGAGCATCGGGCTATCGCACGTCAGGCCGTGCGCGAGAGTCTCGTGCTGTTGAAAAATCACAATCATGTACTGCCCATCAAACCGCAACAGACGGTGCTGGTAGCTGGCGATGGTGCAGACAATATTGGTAAGCAATCCGGCGGCTGGAGCGTGAGTTGGCAGGGCACAGGTAACACCAACGAAGATTTCCCCGGGGCGACATCTATATATGCAGGTATTAAAGCTGCCGTTGAAGGTGCCGGTGGTAAAGCCGTGCTGTCGCCGGATGGCGGCTTCTCAACTAAACCCGATGTGGCAGTTGTAGTATTTGGCGAAGACCCTTATGCAGAAGGTCAAGGTGATCTCGACACATTGGAATTTGAACCGGTTACGAAAACGAACCTTGCATTGCTGCAATCTTTAAAAGCTAAAGGCATTCCGGTGGTTTCCGTATTTCTCTCCGGTCGCCCGCTGTGGGTTAATCCGGAATTAAATGCATCGGATGCCTTTGTTGCAGCCTGGTTGCCAGGTACCGAAGGCGCCGGGGTAGCTGATGTGCTCATTGCCCAGGCCGACGGTTCGCCCAATTTCGACTTCACCGGCACGCTGACATTTTCCTGGCCCAAACTACCCTTGCAGGCACAGTTGAATCCGCATCATCCTCACTATGATCCTTTGTTTGCTTATGGTTATGGACTGACGTACGCAGCGGGTGAAACCGGACCCAACAAGCTGGCGGAAAAAGTGGCTGGTGTAGCGACTGGCAAAGCGGGTGATATTAAATTTTATGTCGGCCGCCCGTTGCAACCCTGGAATGTTTTTATAAAAAACTCCGAACGTAATCAGATCTTGAGTGGTGCTTATGCAGCGCTGCCGGATAACAGCGTTAAAGTCCAAACCAGTGATAAAGATGTGCAGGAAGATGCACTGACTTTTACCTGGAAAGATGTCTGGGGAGCAGGGCTGACCCTTGAGGGCGGCAAGCCGCTGGATCTGCGTGAGCATCTGAAAAGCGGCGTCCTGTCATTGGATATGAATGTGATTGAACTGGCCAAAGGCGGTGTCAGCTTCCGGTTAATCTGCGGTGAAAAATGTGAACGTAAAGTCCCCTTCACTGAACAAGCATTTTCAATGGCCGGTCAAGGTTGGCAAAACGTTCGTCTGGCACTTTCCTGTTTTGTGCAGGACGGTGATGACTTCAGCGCGGTCACCTTGCCCTTCGCTCTCGAAGGTGGTGGTGCCGGCGAAATTGCGGTGGCAAATATCCAGTTCCTTAAACAAGGCACTCCTAACGCGAGCTGCCCGGATTACCAAACTGTCGCGGTTACGCCATCCATGCTTACCGAATTCTGGGCACGGGATTGGTGGGAGCCGCGTCACCAGGAAAAACTGCAGCGCATTAAACAGGGTAATGTTGATTTGCTGATGATCGGTGATTCCATCACCCAGGGTTGGGAGAACGAAGGGAAGGCTGTGTGGCAAAAATATTACGCTGCGCGTAATGCAGTGAATCTTGGTTACGGTGGTGACCGTACCGAAAACGTGTTGTGGCGAATTCAGCACGGTGAGGTGGATGGTATTAATCCACGTACAGCTGTATTGATGATTGGCACTAACAACACGGGTCACCGGCTGGCGCAACCGGAGTTTACCGCGGCGGGGATAAAAGCGATCCTGCAGGAACTGCGCACTCGTTTGCCGCAAACTAAAATTCTGTTGCTGGCAATCTTCCCGCGCGAAGAACAACCGGATGCCGAGATGCGCCAGATCAATAACCAGATTAACGACATCATTAAAACCTATGCCGATAACCGGCATATCTTCTTCCTCAATATTAATGAACACTTCCTCGAAGAAGATGGCACGCTGTCGCGCGAGGTTATGCCGGATTTGTTACATCTTAATGAAGCCAGCTACGCAACCTGGGCGGAAGCAATGGAGCCAACGCTGGTAAAACTTATGCAAGAATAACCACAGCACAGCGAAGCTGCACGGATGCAGCTCGACCGGCGTGCGTAGCGTGCCGCTTTACCCGGTTTTAAAACTGTACTAGCATCGAGTGGTTTGATTTTTAACGATCCATACTTTCACACCTTGCACGGAAGAAATTATGAAAACATATAAAACCTGTATCGCGTTATTACTCAGCTGCTCAATCAGTGCCCCCGTCTGGGCTGTCAAAATTGATATGACGCCTGGCTTATGGGAACACAAATTTTCCATGAAAAGCGCCGGCGGTGAGATGGAGGCTGCAATGAAACAAATGCAGGAGCAACTGGCCAAGATGTCTCCTGAGGAACGTAAGATGATGGAAAGCATGATGGCATCCCACGGGATCGGCATCAGTGAGGATGGCACATCGGTCCGGGCATGCGTTACACAGGAAGATGTGGCGCGCGGCGAACTGCCGCAAAAGGATGAAAATTGCCAACAGGAAATTATTGAACAGTCAAAAAATTCCTTCCGTATTAAATTCAGTTGTGCGGGTAATCCCTCAACCAGTGGTACGGGCGAGATTACCTTCAGCAGCCCGAAAGCCTATACCGGTAAATCCACTTACGTGACTGAAACCGACGGAAAGACAGAAGAGGTGACCATGACCCAGAGTGGTAAATGGTTGTCCGCTGATTGCGGCAACATCAAATCCGCCAGCGAAAAATAAATGGTGGCCGGGCTGAAAAGCCCGGCAATAACGGGCAAGTTTCAATTACCATTCTGTTACTCCTTTCCCCTTACTGCTCGCCGCGTCAGCGAAGCGGTAATCTTTGTTTCATACAGTCAAACAACATTTCAAGAATCCGGAAAATTTTGGTGCGCGGGTTTTCCCCTTGCACGCTTTTGGATCTTTCTTCGCGGGAAAACAAGCGAGGGTTACCGGCAACAAGCGAGACGCACAAATTAATTAAACAAACTACGGTGGGATTCGGGGGAAAAAACAAAAAAATGTTTTCCTGCTTCGCATCTTTCAGCGCCAAAGGACTATATATTACGCGCCGTTTGTTGGTAACATCCGTCAATATCCTTATTCTTTGTTGCCAAGTGCTCGTGTGCTTCTACACTTATCTCACTGCAACAGGTTTCCGCGCAAACCGGCGAGAGTATCCATGACGTACACGGAGCATCAAGGTAATGAGTAAAGCCGCGTTAAGTGCAGGTTCGGATTCTGCTATCAGTTGGCTTGATACCAAACTGATTGATCTTATGCCCGCTGCTGTTTATGTCTGTGCAGCACCATCCGGTCTTATTCTGCGTTACAACCAACGTGCTGCTGAGCTCTGGGGCAGAAAACCCAAACCGGGTGAGCGTTTCTCCGGTGCCTGCAGTCTGTTCAATGTGGACGGTACACCCATCTCCTTTGCCAACCTTCCCATGGTGCGCGTACTGACCACCGGCGAGCCGATACGCGACGAGGAAATGATTGTCGAGCGGCCAGATGGAACACGCAGTCTGGCATTACTGAATGTCGATGTGATCCGCGATAACGAGGGAAATGTTCTCGGCGCGGTGAATGTTTTTAAAGATATTACCGAGCGTAAGCAGACAGAAACTCAACTGGTTTATACCCGGCAGGAATCAGAACGCCTGCGTCGACTATACGAAACCATCTTCGCGACCATTCCCGATTTTGTGTGTGTCTTTGATCTTCAGTTCCGCTTCACTTACGCCAATGACTCACTGTTGAAGTTGTTGGGTAAAACGCTCGATGAGGCTACCGGAAAAACGTGTCTGGAGTTGGGTTACCCGGCGTGGCATGCCGCCAAGCACGAACGGGAGCTGGCGGAAGTCTTAAGCACACGCCGTCCTATTCAGGATGAAGTACCGTTTGTCGGCCCGGAAGGGTTACGCATTTATGATTATATTTTTGTGCCGGTGTTTGGGGACAATGGCGAAATCGAAGCTATTGCAGGTACCACCCGCGACGTGACGGATCGCAAGCGCATGGAGCAGGAGCTGCAGACCCGTGCAGAAAAACTTGCCGAAGCTGATCGAAAAAAAGATGAGTTTATTGCGCTGCTCGCGCACGAACTGCGCAACCCGCTCGCGCCGGTACGCAACGGATTACGCATTCTGGAACTTGCCGGAGATGATCCTCACACGGCGACACAGGTTCGCTCAATGATGGAGCGACAGCTGACGCACATGGTTCGCTTGATCGATGATCTGCTTGATGTATCGCGCATGAACCGCGATAAACTGCATCTGCAAAAGCGGCGCGTGTCCTTGGCAGAAGTCATCAATAATGCACTGGAAGTCACGCGTCCGGCCATTGAGGCGGCGGAGCATTCGCTGACAGTGTCCCTGCCGGAAGCGCCCATTTATCTGGATGCTGATCTTACGCGTCTGGCGCAGGTGTTCAGCAACCTGTTATCCAACAGCACGAAATACACCAAACGCGGCGGACACATCTGGTTGACGGCGGAGTTGCATGAAGATCAGTTACATGTTGAGGTCCGCGATAACGGAATCGGAATACCGACAGAGTCGCTGTCGAATATTTTTGAAATGTTTTCACAGGTGCCCGGTAACAACGAGCATTGTGCGGATGGCCTGGGCATTGGCCTGGCGCTGGTAAAAGTGCTGGTTGAAATGCACCAGGGTAGCGTCACCGCAAGCAGTGAAGGCCCCGGCCGAGGCAGTTCATTTCATGTCTGGCTGCCCGTATTGAGCCGGGCCACGTCGGCGCCGACTGATCCGAATATGCGAGATATTCACGCACCTGATCAACCCAAACGACGCATATTGATTGTGGATGATAACCGCGATGCCTGCGATTCCATGGCGATGCTGCTGAACCTTCTGGGTCACGAAGTCCGTATTGCCTACGATGGTCTGCAAGCGCTGACCAGTGTCGAAGAATTTGTACCGCATATTGTGTTAATGGATGTAGGGATGCCTAATCTCAATGGTTACGATGCGACGCGAATCATCCGTGAACAGACGGGCGGGAAAGACATTACGATTGTTGCGGTAACGGGCTGGGGGCAGGATGGCGATCGCAATCAGTCCAAGGCGGCCGGGTGCGATGGGCATCTGGTCAAGCCGGTGAGCTTAAAAGATATTGAAGATCTGCTGCGTGATCTGAAATTGCGCGAAGAAAAAATTCAAATTCGCGGCGAAACGACATTTTAGAACTCAGGCGATCTTGCGCCAGATTTTCTGATCGCGGTCCAGCTGCTGAAAGCGGCTCGATATCTTGCTGAACTTTAGTGTCTCTTTGGTTCCCAGGGCTAAAAAGCCAAGGCTCTCTAGACTTTCATCAAACAAAGTCAGTACTTTTTCCTGTAGCGGTTTATCAAAATAAATCAGCACATTGCGACACAAAATCAATTGGAATTCATTAAACGAACGATCCGAAACCAGATTGTGAGTGGAAAGTACAAACCGTTCCGCCAGGGCGCTGTCAAATTTGGCCCGGTCATAATTAGCCGTGTAGTAACTTGAAAAATCCCGCTTGCCACCGGCAAGAATATAATTTTCCGACCAGCTCTTCATCTGCGTAAGCGGGAAGATTCCTTCTCGTGCAGTGTTGAGAACAGCGGAATTAATATCGGTGGCATAAAGGCGGGATTTGTGCAGCAGGTTCGCTTCCTGTAACAGGATTGCCATTGAATAAACTTCTTCACCGGTAGAACAGCCAGCATGCCAGATGCGAATCAGCGGCTTGGTCGCCAGCAGGGGCAGAATGTGTTCGCGCAGTGTTAAATAAAATGCGGGGTCACGAAACATCTCTGTGACGTTCACGGTAATTTCATCCACGAACCGGCCCAGGTAGCCGGCATCGTGCCGCAGTCGCAGGCGGAATTCGGCAAAGCTGGAATGCCTGTCCAGAGACATCAGCCGGTAAATCCGCCGGGTGAGCGATGAGCGTGAGTATCCGCTGAAGTCGTATCCGTGGTTCTCGATCAGGTCATTCAGGATGGTGTCGATGTGTTCATCATCGAGAACGACCGGCCGGCTTCTGCCATCTTCAGTTTTTTTCATAGAGCCAGACACGCAGCAGCGACAGCAACTGATCAATATCGACCGGCTTGGTGATGTAATCAGAAGCACCAGCCTGAATACATTTTTCCCGGTCACCCACCATTGCCTTGGCGGTGACGGCAATGATCGGCAGTTTGCTGTAAGCAGGATTTGCACGGATGGCCTTGGTGGTTTCATACCCATCCAGCTCTGGCATCATCATGTCCATCAACACTATGTCTACCTGCGGGTTTTCTGCTAACTGTTTCAATGCATCCTTACCGTCAGTGGCCGTTACAACGGTCATCTTGATGCTCTCCATGACCTTCGTCAGCGAGAAAATATTACGCACATCATCATCAACCAGCAGTACCGTTTTGTTTTCCAGAACCTCATCCAGTGTCTGATGATTCAGGCGGTTTTTGGGGGGCGAAGTGGGCTGATCATTTTTCTCCATCAGATGCAGGAATAAAGATACCTCGTCCAGAATGCGGCGGAATGAATGTGCCGTTTTAACGACGATAGAGTCTGCATAGCGCTTGATCCGCACTTCCTCATTGGAAGACAGGCTCTTACCGGTGAAAACGATGATGGGCAGATTTTCCAGACCGGGCGTTTTCTTGACCTCCTCCAAAGTTTCATAGGAGCGCTCTTGGGGAACACACATATCCAGCACCACGCAATCAACGTTCTGTTGCTTGAGTGAGTTGATAGCATCGTCAACTTCGCTGGTAACATCGAGGCGCACATCGAATTTCTGCAAGAAATAGGCAAGGGCGTTAGCGTGCTTGGTATTTTCCTCGACAATCAACACCTTCTTTGGGTGATGGGTCAGCACGTATTCAATCTTTTCAAAAACATCGTGCATCTTTTCGAAGGCGATGGGCTTTTCAATAAAGTCCACCGCACCTTTGAGTAAACTCTCATGCCGGAATTGGTGTACGGACATGATGTGTACCGGAATGTGACGGGTCGTGGGATTAGCTTTAAGCTCTTCCATGACTTCCCAGCCATCTTTGATCGGTAATTGAATGTCGAGCAGAATGCCCAGCGGAAGAAATTCCTGGGCAAGTTTCAGACCTTCATCGCCGCGCACCGCAACCATGCCCTTGTAGCCTTTTTCGCGGGTGTATTCGAGCAAGGCTTTGGCGAAGTTGATGTCATCTTCAATAATCAGGATCACTTTATCGCTGCGTTTGATATGTTCCCGATCATCGGGAATGCTGCGCGGGATATCGGCACTGATAAATTTCTTACGCGTTACTTCAACCGAAGCAGGAGCGGCGGCTGGCTCGGGTTGAGGGATGGGCGCAGCGTTCTTGCGCAGCGGCATGCGGATAGTAAAGGTGCTGCCGGTTCCGACTTCGCTGGCAACCCGGATTTCACCACCGAGCAGTTTGACAAGCTCTCGGCTGATGGAAAGTCCCAAACCGGTGCCGCCATATTTGCGCTGGGTCGAACCGTCGGCTTGCTGGAATGCCTCAAAGACCAGCTCTTGCTTGTCTTTTGGAATCCCGATACCGGTATCCTGCACGATGAAATCCACCACCGAGGTATCGTTAGGCGCGGGGGCCACGGTCAGGCTGACATAGCCTTGCGCGGTGAACTTAAGCGCGTTCGACATCAGGTTGCGGATAATTTGTTCCAGACGAAGCTTGTCGGTTTCGATGGTCTCCGGCAGGTCTGGAGATACATCGATCTTGAAATCCAGCTGTTTACCCAGGGCGACCGGGGTGAACAACGATTTAATGTCGTTAACAAGTTCGCCAATCGGCACAATCTGATATTCCAGCTCCATCTTGCCGGATTCAATTTTTGACAAATCAAGAATTTCATCGATCAGGGTCAGCAATCCCTGCCCGGACGTTTCGATAACGCGCGCATACTCAACCTGATCGTCAGTGAGGTTGTGATTAATATTTTCTGCCATCAGGCGCGACAGCAACAGAATTGAATTTAACGGGGTGCGCAACTCATGTGACATGTTAGCGAGGAACTCTGACTTGTAGCGCATGCTTTGCGCCAGCGCATCAGCTTTTTCCTGAATTTCAATATTTCTTGCGGAAATAACCTGGTTTCTCTCTTCGAGCAAGAGACTGCGCTCCTCCAGTGCCTGATTGGCCAAATGCAATTCATCCTGTTGCGCTCGCAGCTCCTCTTCAGATGCCTGAAGTTTTTCCGCCTGAATCTCCAGCTCGCTATTGATGTTTTCCAGTTCGGTATGTTGCGCTTGTAGTTCTTCCGCTTGCGATTGGGTTTCGTCAAGTAGCTCCTGCAGGCGTCGACGGTTTTGTGCGGCCGAAATAGAAATACCGACGTTGTAAACCGCGTTCTTTAAAAACTCGATCTCGCGTTCGCTGAAGCTGCTCAGGGAGGCAAGTTCAATCGCGCCTTTAATCGTATGGCCATCCATAATAGGAACGGCGATTACATGGCGGGGAGCGGCTTCGCCCAGAGTGAATTTAATGTAAATATTTTCGGGGGGAATTTCGCTCAGCTCAATCACACGATTAGTGGCGACAGCCTGACCAATTACCCCTTCGCCCAGTTTACATCGCGCGCGGGTGGCATCGGGGGTATAGGCGTAACCGGCGTAGAAACTCAGTTCATCTTGCTCAAGCACGTACACCGCACCCGCATGGGCATTCGTGAAGGCGGCAAGGAACTCCACGATGCCGGTGCACAGAACTTTTACATCATGCTCACCAATCATCACATCATTTAATGCCGCCATTCCGCTCTGGGCCCATTCTTTATCGGACAGTGTCTGGAACGACTGTTCCAGTGAAGCCGCCATTTGGTTTAGCGAACCTGCAACACTGCCAAGTGCATCGGACTGCTGGTTATCAACCCGAATACTGTAGTTGCCCAGCGCAATGCGATCGGCAATACTTTTGATGATCTCAATGCGTTCGGTAATGTCCTGATCTTTCAGCTCCAATTCTTTTTGCAGGCGGGTGCGCTGGGCGAAATCATTTCGGATACGAATGTAGAACAAAACCGTGATGAGCAGTGCCACCAGCGCGGCAATGATAATGAGTGCGGTTGTATAGGTAGCGGACTTGTTCATTGCCGTAATACGTTCCGCCAGCAGCGCAGTTTCATGCTGTTTAACGCGCGATAAAGTGTCTTCAACCTTATCCATCAATGCCTTGCCCTGGTTCAAGGCTTCGATGTCAAGAGCGCCGGTGGAGTCTTTATGCATAACCAGACCGTTCATCAGTTCCAGACGATGCTCGACTACGGTCTTAAGCTCCGCAGCATAGGCGTGTTGCATGGGATTATCAGTAGTGAGTTCAGCGAGTACATCCAAGGCTTCTCGTGCACGATTCTGGGAGACGGAAAAAAATTCGAGGTACTGTGCATCGCCGGTGAGCAGATACCCGCGCTGGCCGGACTCAGATTCCCGCAGCGCTGCCAGTATTTCTTCGGTATCAATAATGATCCTGTTGGAGTGATTTACCCAATGAATGCTAGTGAGTAGGTTACTGATGCTGACAAAGGACGCACTGGAACTGATAAAAAGTACTAACAGTGATATGCCGAAGCCAATGAGCAGGTTGCCCGTATAATTTACTTTCATGTTCTTTCTTCGATGAGCTTGGTAGGTTGTCTGATGGGCAGCACTATGATAAATCTTGCGCCCTGATTTTCATTGCTTTCGACAGTGATAATGCCGTTGTGGGTGTCGATAACTTTTTTGACGATGGCCAGACCGATGCCAGTCCCCTGGGTGCCTTCACGTTGGTTCAGGCGCTGGAAGATTTCGAATATCTTATCCGAGAACTTTGGGTCAAAGCCGATGCCGTTATCCTGAAAAACGATGCGGCAATACTGTCCATCAACCGTCGGCGCGGCCGTGAAGGATTTATCGTCCACTACGTCAACCTTGATGTGAATCTCGGGGGGATGGGCTTCCTGGGAAAACTTCAGTGAATTGGTTAACAGGTTCTGGAAGACTTGCCGTATCTGACCGGGTATGACCTCCATCGCAGGAAACTGACCCACATGAACGCGGGCATTACGCGATTTTATTTCCCATTCAAAATCCTGCACCAGTTCGTTAACTATTACATTGAGGCTGATAGTTTCGTAAAAATTTTTATCCGGCAGGCGTGAGTACTCTAGAACGTTGCGGATCAGTGTGCTCATCCGTGCCGCGGACTCAATAATCTTCTGCAGCAGTTTGGTGGTATTAAAGGAGTCATTGATGTAACGCTTGACGATCATGTCACTGAAGATCTGGATCTTGCGCAATGGCTCCTGCAAATCATGGGATGCGATGAATGCAAATTTCTGTAATTCGGTGTTACTGGCTTCGAGCTTTCTATTAATTTCGATGAGCTCGTGAGTACGCTCATCAACTTTCTTTTCCAGCGTCTGCGAGGTGAGTTTCTGCTCGTGGATATCGGTGAAGATGCCAACCCAGCGCACAATTTTTTCATCCTTGATTACTGGTGTGAAATACAATACATGAAACCGGTATTCATTTGTCAATGGTAATTTCAACCGCATTTCCTGCATGCTCTGTTTGCCCGAAGCAATAGTGTTTTTAATATGCGCGACGATGGGGAGGTCGTGAGCTTCAGGAAATTGGTCGGCATGCTGGCTGTAGTTGAACCAGAGATGGTTAACAAATTCAATGTTGCCATCACTGCAGGTGGTAAATGCCATGTGCGGCAGGGACTCCAGCGTCGACTTTAATTCTTCTACCTTTTGTTCAAGGGCACTCTCAGCCTGACGGCGGAATTCGATTTCTTCACGCAGGAAATTATCCTTTTCAATCAGCTGGCGTTTCTGTTCGGATAACTTGTAGAAGGTTTTGATTTTCAGCAACAGAATATCTGCATCAACCGGCTTGGTAATGTAATCCACCCCGCCTGCTGCATACCCGCGTGCAATATATTTTTTGTGCGTGTTTACGGCGGAGAGAAATACAATAGGAATGTCTTTTGTCTTGCTGTAACTCAATATGGTTTCCGCCACCTCGAATCCGTCCATCTCCGGCATTTGCACATCGAGGATTATCAGAGAATAGCTGTAACTGTTTTTAAGAATCAGTTTCAGCGCTTCCTCGCCGGAAGATGCTGTGTGCACGCGAAAATTGTGCAGTTCCAGCAGTGCCTGCAGGGAAAAAACATTTTCCTGGTTGTCATCTACAATCAGAATCATAAGGATATGGATCGTTTAGTTTATTAAGTTAGAACGAAATCGAACCAAGTAGGGCTCGCGCGATAGTAGCATGAGAAGCCGCCTGATGCCCTCAGAAAATATCCGGATCATACCGGCCGAAGAATTAAGGCTGTTGGCTTTTATCGAAAGCAATGGAGGGCTAAGCGTGGGCGGCCGATACTAACAGGTCCGCCCCCTTCGCTATGTGCGCATGCTAACACAGGTGGATGGCCAGGAATTCTTGCTTGTAAGCCAGCAGCAGTGTCGGTTCAAGAGCAATCGCCGGTCAATCCAGCTCGGCGAATGCTTCCTTGGCCGCTTGTAAGGTAGTTTGGATATCTTCTTCCGTATGCGCTGCTGACATAAAACCAGCCTCGTAAGATGCTGGGGCCAGATACACACCGCGCTTGAGCAACCCGTGGAAAAACTGGTTGAAGCGAGGAATGTTACAAGCCATAACTTGTTTGAAATTCGTCACCTTTTTTTCTTCAGTGAAGAAAAAGCCAAACATGCTGCCGACATGGTTGGTGGTAAAGGGAATGCCCGCATCATTCGCGAGTTGTTGCAAACCTGTTACCAGCTGCTCGGTGCGTGTATTAAGTTGCGGATAGATCGCCGGATTCTCCAGGAGTTCGAGCGTCTTCAATCCAGCAGCCATGGCGACGGGGTTACCCGATAAGGTGCCCGCCTGATAAACGGGGCCGGATGGAGCAATCATCTGCATCACATCGCGGCGCCCGCCAAATGCTCCTACCGGCATACCGCCACCGATCACTTTGCCCAGCGTCGTGATATCTGCTTTGACCTGGTAGTGGCCTTGTGCCCCGGTGTGACTCACACGGAAACCCGTCATAACTTCATCAAGAACCAGCAGGCTGCCGTATTCATCACAGACCGCGCGCAGTGCTTCGAGAAAGCCGGGCAGGGGCGGAACGCAGTTCATATTGCCGGCGACGGGTTCAACAATAATGCATGCGATCTTATCGCCCAGTTCGGCGAAACAATCTCGCACCTGTTGAGCATCGTTGTAATCAAGCGTGATGGTGTGGTCTGCCAGAACGGCAGGAACGCCGGGTGAACTGGGAACGCCAAAAGTCAGAGCGCCCGAACCAGCTTTAATTAACAAAGAATCCGAATGACCGTGATAGCAGCCTTCAAATTTAATGATCTTGTCGCGGCCGGTAAACGCACGGGCCAGACGTATAGCGCTCATGGTGGCCTCTGTGCCTGAGCTGACAAAGCGTACCATGTCCATGCCCGGCATAAGCTGACACAATTTTTCTGCCAGCGTCGTTTCGCGCTCGGTTGGTGCTCCGAAACTTAAGCCAAATTTCGCCGTTTCAATTACGGCGTTGATCACGTCAGGATGGGCATGACCAAGCACCATCGGTCCCCAGGATTGCACATAATCAATATAGCGTTTGCCATCCGCGTCCCACACATAAGCACCCAGAGCCTTTTCAAAAAATACCGGTGTTCCACCTACGGCTTTAAACGCCCGCACCGGGGAGTTAACGCCGCCGGGGATATGTCGTTGTGCTTGTAAAAATAAACTCTCTGAGCGGTTCATAAAAAAATCCTTAAGTCATTCATCGGGGATGAGGTCAGGTTAACGGGTGATTTCGGTGGTCGAGGTATGGTGCGAGGAAGCGGGCTGCAACCGAATAAATTGTTGAGTTTGCGAGGTGATGTTTGCGGCGGCAAACAGACTGTGGCTGACCGCCAGAATATCTGCTCCCGCCGCCAGTACGCTTGCCCCATTCTCTAAGGTAATCCCACCGATCGCCACCACAGGGATTGAGTTGAAAGCAGCACGCGCCTCCGTCAACAGTGACAAGGGGGCGGGAGGAGCATCCGGCTTGGTGTTGGACGGAAAGAATCGACCGAAGGCAATGTAATCTGCGCCCTGTTCTACAGCCTGGTGTGCCAGATCCAACGAAGCGTGGCAGGTCACACCAATAACCGCATCCGCGCCGAGAATGTCCCGGGCAAGAGCGGGACTGCCATCTTCCTGTCCAAGGTGGACGCCATGGGCACCGATAGTTTTCGCCAGTTGCATATCGTCATTGATGATCAGTTGCGCATCATATTGCTCACAGAGCTTCAGCAATTGCTGGGCTTCGGCAAGCCGCTGCGCCTGATTATGGGACTTGTCGCGGTACTGGATCAAACGACATCCACCTTCCAGAGCAGCGGTGACACCGGCAAACAGTGCGGGGCCAGCCATTAGTTGGCTATCGGTAATGGCATATAGCGAGATTGTTTTGGCGAGCTTCATTGAGGAGTGACTCAAAAAATTAAAAAGGTTTAACAACGACCAGAATTACGATAGCCACCAACAGCAGCACCGGAAATTCATTGAACCAGCGAAAAAAGACATGGCTGCGCTCGCAGCGCTCGTCGCGCAATTGCTTAAGATAAATCAGGCATAGATGGTGATAGCACACGAGGGTCGCCACCAGCGTTAATTTGCTCCAATACCAGATGGACTGTGAGTAGTAGCCCCAGTTCAGGTGGCTGAGCCAGGCGCCCAGCAAAATGGTCGCAACCATTGACGGTGTCGCTATGCCGCGGTAGAGCTTGCGCTCCATAATCTTGAAGCGCTCACGACTGACCGTGTCTTCGCTCATGGCGTGGTAGACAAACAGGCGAGGCAAATAAAATAACGCGGCAAACCAGGTAACCACCGCGATGATATGAAACGCTTTGATCCAGAGCATAACGACAATCTCTCAGACTTTTACTGTTGACGCTCATCAGCATGAGCTTATTTAAATGTTTAGAGGCGAATCAGCGCACGCATCGTTCTAGAAGCGGTAATAATTTTCCAGCTGGTCCCGGGTCACTATGCCTTTTACACGCCGGGCTTGTTTGACGTCTTCGGTGTGAATATCGGCCGACGTGACATAAATTGCATCAGCCTGAGCGCCCTTCAGCGTTTGCAGTGCTTCGTAAAGATTCGCTTCGATACCGACTGCGGCGAGCTGTAAACGTCGTGCGGGTATCTCCAGTAAATCCAGCAGCCGAGAATCCTCATCGGCCTCATCCTGCGGATGCTGTTCCAGATAGTGCGCGAGATCTGCCGGGTGGAGCAGTATGATTTCGTCTTCGATCAGAATCCAGTGTGGGTGATGCTGCAATAACTTCTGTGCGGCACGCTGATTCAGCTGTCTGGGGGAGCAAACGAAGTGACGGTCCATAATCCCGCGTACACCGGAGCGGCGGAGCATTTGATGAATCATGCCGAGTTCCGGGTTAAGTGGTTCGCGGTATTTACCCTGAATGCGCAGCAGTGTCTGAAACAGTCCATCGCAGCGAAACACCCAGCGCGTGGTAAGGCAAGCGGCGATGACTACCAACATACTGGGAAAAATAATGTAAGGATTGTAGGTTAATTCGAGGATTGCCATCATGGCTGCCAAAGGCGCATTCAGTACAGCACCCATCATGGCGCCCATGCCGAGGATGACGTAAAAGCCCACCGCGCTGGCCGATTCGGGCATCAGAATGTGAGCGATGACGCCCACCGCGCCCCCCAAGGTAGCACCCATCACCAGACAGGGACCAACCACACCGCCGGGCATACCCACACCCAGACTGACGCCGCTCGCGATCAGCTTGGCGATAACGACAGTGAGCAACAGGCCCAAGCCGAGCTCACCCGCGATCGACGCACTGATGGTGTCATATCCCACGCCCATGATTTGCGGAAACCAGATAGCCAGCAAGCCCGTTACCAGCCCGGCGATGAAAAAGCGCAACCAGATGGGGCGTTTCAGTGACTGCTTACAGCACAGCGCCTGCAGACGAATAAACGCGGCAGCAAACACCGCTACAACTAACCCGGTAAACGCCATAAAGGGCAGTTCAATGATGGTTCCCATAACCATTTGCGGCGTGATAAACGCAATATCCGGTCCAAAAACCACATGAGTAATGGTGGTGCCGGCAACGGCGGCAAGAATAACGGGAATGAATCCGGCAATGGTGTACTCCATCATCACCACTTCCATGGCAAAGATCACACCGGCCATCGGTGTATTAAAGGAAGCGGCGATCGCGGCTGCCACACCGCACCCTGCGAGCGGTCGTAAGCTGTTGTTCGGCAAGCGCAACCACTGACCGAGCAAGCTGCCACAGCCAGCGCCGAGGTGGATTGCCGGCCCTTCGCGCCCCACCGATTGCCCCGTCAGCAAACATAGGGCGCCGCCGGCGAACTGATTAACAACGTTCCCTAACGGCATGCGTCCTTGATGGTTTTGCAGGCGATCGAGCACATGGCCGATTCCAGCCGCGTGATAGGATTTGTTGACCCACTGCAGAGCGAGTCCCAGAACCAATCCGCCAATGACCGGAATTAGAAAACGAGAAAGAGTGGCCAGTGCTTCAAAGTTTTCACCATGCTCGGGGAGCGAAAGCCCCAACGGGATGTCGATGACCCAGCGGAATACAACAATAATAAGTCCCGCCAGTATCCCAGTAAGCAAGCCCAGCAGGGTTAGTTGGGGCAGGGCATCAATATGAGCCAGCTGATCGCGCAGGCTCTCGGCTTTCGGAGATAAGCGTGAACGAAGCTCCACGAATCTGGTTTGCGCAAATTGATAGACTTTCCTGAGCAGGACCATGGGGACTCCCGACATGGGTGAGGGTTCAGCCCTTGAATTGAATGCTTTCGATTTATCGGCAAGGCTTTTATCATAGGCCTTCGAACAACGCGGGGCACAATAGCCTAGATGACAAGAGTTAAGCAAATGAAGGGGTTACACGTGATTAAAGCAGGTATCGTAGGCGGCACAGGGTATACCGGTGTTGAGTTGTTGCGCTTGCTGGCCAAGCATCCTCAGGTGGAAGTGAGTGTTATCACTTCGCGCGCGGAAGCCGGCGTAAAAGTCGCCGATATGTATCCCAGCCTCCGCGGTCATATTGACCTTGCTTTCAGTGAACCCGATGTTGATGTCCTCGGCGAGTTGGATGTGGTTTTCTTTGCCACACCGCACGGCGTTGCGCAAAATCTCATGCCAGCGTTGATGAAGACCAATGTACGTATCATTGACTTGTCGGCAGACTTCCGAATTCGCGATACCGCGGTGTGGGAGCAGTGGTATAACCAGAAACATGGTTGTCCTGAATTGGTCACTCAAGCTGTTTACGGTCTGCCGGAAACCAATCGTGAAGCTATTCGTTCCGCTAAATTGATCGCGTGCCCCGGCTGTTATCCAACCGCAACCCAGCTGGGCTTTCTGCCATTGATTGAAAACAATCTCGTTGATCCGACCCGCCTTATTTCTAATGCCGCCAGTGGCGCCAGTGGCGCAGGCAGACAAGCGAAGGTTGATAATCTGCTTTCCGAACTTACCGACAGCTTCAAAGCCTATGGGGTGGCGGGCCATCGTCATTTGCCGGAGATCGAGCAAGGCTTGCGGGATGTGCAGCCTGCAGGCGCGGCTCCGGTCCAGCTAACCTTCGTGCCACATTTATTACCTATTATTCGCGGTATTCATGCGACCTTATATGGCACCTTGTTAAAAGGGATCCAGGCGCCAGATTTGCAGTCCGTCTACGAGCAGCGCTATGCAAATGAACCTTTTGTAGATGTCCTTCCTGCAGGTGAGTTGCCGCAGACACGTACGGTGAAAGGATCAAATATCTGCCGCATTTCCGTGATGAGACCGCAGGATCGGGATACGGTAGTTGTTTTGTCGGTTATTGATAACTTGACCAAAGGTGCTTCTGGTCAGGCGGTTCAAAATATGAACATCATGTTTGGCTTTGATGAAAGAGCTGGTTTGGATGTGGTAGCGTTGCTACCGTAATCAAGTCGCAGTGCGTTTTTGGTAGTGCATGCGCTGGCCATGTTAAGACGCGTATTCACTATAAAAGGCTGAACAGACGATGGCAGTAGTAAAAGGTAGTGCTCAATATCGCATGCGGGTGATGCCCTATCGCCCCATGCGCCTCGTATTTAATTGTGTCCTTGGTTTGTTAGTGCTCATCGGCGTGGCCATATCCTGTTATTTGGTAGGCTACGATCATGGAGCACAGCAATTATCATTGCCTGGCGGCGTGCGCGATCAGCAGCAGCAAAAGATTGAGGTTTTGCTCAAAGAGTCGGAAGAGTTACGTCAACAGGTCGCGAACTTAAAATTAAATGCAGACATCGACCAGCAGACTAATAAAGATATCCGCCGTCAATTAATCCAGCAGACCGTGCAGATAGCCGCATTGGAGCGTGATGTTGCGGTGTATCGCAGCATGATGTCTTCGGGGCGTAACGCGAACCCGCAGGGCATCAGTATCGGCGTCTTCCACGTTACCCGCGTCGAGCAGGAAAATACTTTCCACTACAAGCTGGTCCTCCAAAAGCTGGCTGCCATGGATGACTCGTTTCAGGGCAATCTGGATATCAAAATCTCCGGCGTACAATCTATGGAAGGAGAGGAGAGGCCGCGCAGCATCTCGCTTCACGAGCTTTCAGATCAGCTTCCTACCGAGCAAATCCCGCTGAGTTTTAAATATTTTCAGAACATTGAAGGAGATTTGGTGTTTCCCGGTGGTTTCAAGCCCGAGAAAATTCAATTATTAGTGAAATCCACTAGTAAAAAGCACCCGGCTACTATTGAAAATGAGCTGGAGTGGCAGGTATCCGAATTCTGATATAAATATTGGCAGTCGTTCCGCGACTCTTCATTGCAAATGGGCTAATCTTGCGCGCATCAGTCTTTTATTATTGAGAAACAAGTTATGTGGGGCGGAAAGAAATCTATGGCTTTTTCTAACAATCACACCCTGATTTCCCGTGCAGCTAAAATCGTGGGCGATTTGCACTTCAGTGGTGATCTGCAGATCGAGGGTAAAATTTGCGGGAATGTTATCGCTGAGGGCGATAAAGACGCCAAGTTAGTGGTCGCAGAGTCCGGATTGGTAGAAGGCGATATTCGTGCGCCCGTTGCTGTCATTAATGGCAAGGTTGTGGGGGATATCCATTCATCCAAACACATCGAGCTTGCAGCCAAAGCTATTGTTGAGGGTTCGATTCATTATCAATTGATAGAAATGGTGAAAGGCTCCCAGGTTAATGGCAACCTTATTTTCAATGGTGCTGCCGAAGCCTCTGGCTCAACCAAACCTGCCAATATTACCGCCGTATCAGAACCTGTCAGCATACGCAAAACATCAGATCAATAAGAATGCCGGGTAAATAGTTGACTGTTTTAGTTGGGTAAAGGGATAATCTTTGTCCCTCCGTCCGGAGGTACTGAATAGTTCATCGGAGTTATCATGTCAGGCCCGGAAATTTATACCCCTCAAGTCTTGATGGTTAGCGCTAGTGCGGTAGCCAAGGTTAAGAGTTTGATTGAGGAAGAGGGTAACAATGACCTCAAATTACGCGTCTATGTGACTGGTGGAGGCTGCTCTGGCTTCCAGTATGGGTTCACATTCGATGAAAGTGTCGCCGAAGACGATTCTGTTGTAGAGCACGATGGGATTCAGGTGCTCGTTGATGCGCTGAGTTATCCGTATCTTACCGGCGCTAAAGTGGATTATGAGGAAGGGTTGCAGGGATCCAAATTTGTAATCCAGAACCCCAATGCTTCTAGCACCTGCGGTTGTGGTTCATCCTTTTCTATTTAATACATCCAGTATTGAGAGCTTCATCAGGCATAGTAAACCCCGCCCAGTATTACCGCTTTCCTCGCCCCGGTGACCGCACACGAATTGCCGCTTTGCCTGTTCCAGGTCTGTCTGGCCAGCCAGGCAAATGCGGTAGCCTCTATCCATTCGGGAGCTATACCTATTTGTGCCGTGGTTGTCACGGAGCATCGGGGAAGTAAGGCGTCAATGGCCTTAAGTAAAGCCTCGTTATACGCTCCACCACCACACAGGTAAACTTCTGCATGAGCGTGACCGGCCAATATTTTGATTTGGTCAGCAATAGTTTGCGCAGTAAAAGCTAACAACGTAGCTTGAATATCTTCAGGCTGAATTGTTGCGTGTTCTTCAAGATGTGTCCTTAGCCATGCGGGATTAAAGTCTTCACGGCCAGTGCTCTTGGGGGGAATGCGAAGCAGAAAAGGATGTTGCAGTAGGCTTTGCAGGAGCTGATCATTCACCACTCCCGAGCTTGCCCACGCTCCGGCTGCATCATATGTTTTATTGAGGTGCTGTAAAATCCAGGCATCCATCAGGACATTCCCCGGGCCGGTATCAAATCCCAGCATATCTCCGGAAGAAGGCAGCCATGTGATGTTGGCAATTCCCCCGATGTTCACGATGACGCGATCTACATCTGAAGATTGAAATATCGCCTGGTGAAATGCCGGAACCAAGGGGGCTCCTTGTCCGCCTGCAGCCATGTCCCGCCGGCGAAAATCTGCAATAGTCGTTATACCTGTTCGGTGCGCGATAATATTGGGGTCCCCAACCTGCAAAGTGAAAGGATGGGCAAGTGAGCCGGGTGGGCGGTGGCGCAAAGTCTGTCCGTGGCTGCCGATTGCAACAACCGATCGAGCGTCCACATCAATTTTTTGCAGCAGTTCCATGACTGTTGCGGCAAATAGCTCACCGAGCTGCACGTCAAGCTGACCCAGGAGGTCAATCTCGTCTGGGCCGGGAGACGCAAGTTGATGAATTGCTGTGCGAATATCAGGTGGAAGTGGTGTGCTATGCGAACCCAGCAGACACACGGTTGCACTAGAAAAATCTACTGCAACCGCATCTATGGCGTCCGCACTGGTGCCAGACATTAAACCGAGGTAAATGTCGGCTGACATGATGAGCTAGTTGTTATCGCTGCTCGCCATCGCGAGACGTGATGAACCTTTGAAGGCTTCCAATTGAGCAACAACTGGTTGGGTCTGCGCCAGAAAGTTAGCTTTTTCGGCCGCAGCAATGGAGCGCGCCTTGGGTAGCTCTACTGTCATTGGATTGCGCACAACACCATTTACATAGAATTCATAATGGAGGTGTGGGCCAGTAGATAAACCCGTGGTCCCAACATAACCAATAATCTGTCCTTGACGGACCCGCGATCCTGCTTTCACGCCCTTGCCAAAATTATGCATATGGGCGTAAAGCGTTTTATAAGCTTGACCATGCTGCAGAATAACCGTGTTGCCGTAACCACCTTTTACGCCAGCGAATATGACCTTGCCATCGCCGGAGGCCTTAATAGGAGTGCCCCGTGCGGCTGCGTAATCGGTGCCTTTATGGGCGCGGATGGTATGCAAAACAGGGTGTTTACGGTTGAGGTTAAAGTGCGAGCTGATCCGGGCAAAGTCTACCGGCATGCGCAAAAATTCCTTTCGCATGCTTTCGCCGCTGGGGGTGTAGTAATGGCTTGCGCCTTCTGTATTCGTATAGCGAACCGACTGGAATGTTTTACCCTGGTTGGTGAACTCTGCGGCCAGAATCGCTCCGTTTCCAATTTTTTTGCCATCCAGGTAACGTTCTTCATACATCACTCTGAACTGATCTCCACGGCGAATATCCAGAGCAAAGTCAATGTCCCAGGCGAAAATGTTGGCGAGTTCCATGATGAGACTGCCAGTCATCCCAGCATCTTTACCGGCCATAAACAAAGAGCTGTTAATGGTGGCCTGGCGAAAGGCAACCTGAATGTCCGGCTGCCGTTCAACCTTCTTGGAGATAAAGCCATCTTCGCTGCGGGTGAAGTTAAGGCTATTGAGGGAGTCTTTTACATAATTCAGCTGTTGTAGTTTCCCCTGCTCATCCAATTGGAAGGCGATGGTTTGCCCTGGAACGATGCGGCGCAGTTCTTTTGCTTCCGGCGTCTCATTAAATAGCTCGTAGAGATCGCGGTCCTTCAGGCCGGCCCGCTGGAAAATAATTGACAGGCTGTCTCCGCTCTTAACGGTGAACTCCTGCCAGCTCACATCTTCTTCAATGGTTGCCGTCTGGGCATTGGATGCGGCAAGCACCAAAGGAGTGGGGTTGAGTGTAGAGTCGACAAGATCCCTCAGTTTCAAAGAAACGCCCAATGTGGACGCTGCACTTGAAGCGGAGTGATTTAATGGTGTGCTGCTTATAAACTTTGATGGTGTTGCCTGAGCCTGGTTTGGAAGATCAAGGGGTACACGGGTCTGCCGCGTCGCTTCTGCATTTCCAGATGGAAATACAGCCAGCACGCAACAAAGCCCGGCAGCCAGTGTGCTGGCGGCGGCTAAGTGTCCCTTGGGAAATTGTTGAAACAGACTGAGCAGAAAGTTTTTTTGATGCTTTTTGTTGGGTCCCATAAGGAAGCTAAACCCGCGGTTATGAAGTTAATATAAGTCATTGCATTTATAGCAGAAAAGCAACCTCATGACACCCCGGAGTTGTGTAAATGCCCGATTTTGATAAGGGGCAGTCTTGTTTTTGAGACAAGATCCGGTATCTTGGCCAACCTTTCTCTGTCTTTAGTTATAAAGACCTTTCAATGATGCTAGTGGTGGTGACATGCCTTCGGTTGACTCAAATTTGCTAAATGATTTACAGGCTCGCGGATTGATTGCCCAGACAACGGGCGGAGAAGCGTTAGCGGATTATCTGAGTTCCGGCGCGCGTACCTTATATAGTGGATTTGATCCAACGGCGGATAGTCTTCATATAGGGCATTTAGTTCCCTTGTTAGCTCTAAAAAGATTTCAAATTGCAGGACACAAGCCCATCGCACTGGTCGGTGGTGCTACCGGTTTGGTTGGAGATCCCAGTTTTAAGGCTCAGGAACGCAAGCTGAATACTCCTGATGTGGTCGCTGGTTGGGCGGATCGCCTTAAGCAGCAGGTAAGCCGCTTTATTGATTTTGATTGCGGAGATCGCTCAGCAGCGGTGGTTAATAACCTGGAATGGGTTGGGCAAATGAATGTGCTGACCTTTTTGCGCGATGTGGGTAAGCACTTCTCCGTCAACAACATGATCAACAAAGAATCGGTCAAGCAGCGCATTGAGCGTGAAGGTGAGGGGATCTCTTTCACCGAGTTCACTTACATGTTGTTGCAATCGTTGGATTTTGCAGAGCTATACCAGCGACACAACTGCACTTTGCAGATTGGCGGTAGTGACCAATGGGGCAATATCACCGGCGGGATAGATTTAACTCGTCGTCTTCATGGTGGGCAGGTGTTCGGGCTGACTATGCCTCTGGTAACAAAGGCTGACGGCACCAAATTTGGAAAGACCGAGAGCGGAACGGTATGGCTTGATCCCGCCAAAACCTCGCCCTACGCATTTTATCAATTTTGGCTTAATACGGCCGACGCGGATGTTTATAAGTTTCTGCGTTATTTCACCTTTATTAGTATCGATGAAATTATTCATATAGAGGAAGCTGATCGTGCCCGCAATGCGAAGCCGGAAGCGCAGCGAATTCTGGCTGAGGAAATGACTCGTCTTGTGCATGGAGCGGATGGTCTCGCAGCAGCCCAAAGAATAACGCAGGCATTATTTAATGATGACCTGAAGGGGCTTAGTCAAAATGACTTTGAACAATTGCGGCTGGATGGTTTGCCATCATCAAGTCTGGAGCGTAGCCAGCTGAGAGATGTGCCCCTCACGCAACTCCTGGCTGATGCGCAAATAGCTGCGTCGGGCAAACAAGTAAAAGATGCTCTCGCGCGCGAGGCGGTATTTATCAATGGTTTATCAAAATCCGCAGCGGATAATATGAAAACCGCAGATTGTTTTGCGGTTGAGGCTTCTTTTTTTGGGAAATTTTACCTCTGTAAGCTTGGAAAGAAGAAGTACCACCTGTTTGAGGTGGGTTGATCTTGGTGGGTAATTGGTTTTTTGGAGTGCGGATTTGTGCTCTAAATCGCCAAGTTGCGCAGTCTGTGATCATTGTTGGTTGTTAAGTAAACGTTCTGAAAAATAATT
>CAYUVQ010000022.1:0-34482 GCA_964448175.1 uncultured Cellvibrionaceae bacterium
GGCTCCGGCGGCTTGATATCGTAGACGGCGAGAATTGTCGGCAGCTGTTCGATAACACACAGACTTGCCGCCTCCAGCAGACCGGCGCTGAAGCTGTCATCAAACGCGGAGATGCTCGTCGATGGCGCGCGGCTGCCGGTCGCAATACTCCAATAGCCGGCCGCTGAGTTGTGCACGGAGTTGTGGAATTGGGTCGGTGATACCTGTCGCTCTGGCTCGCATAAGGCTTTACAGATCTGGTCGATGATCGGGTAATCCCCACCGGAAGATGCAAACACGGCAGCGCAGCGGCGAATATCTACTGGATTCTTCAGGAGTAAGTCTTCACATACCCTGAACGCCATACGTACTAAGTCAGTAGCCCGACGCCGTTCATTGGCCGGTAACTGCTCCGGCTTATACCTTTCCAGCTCCCGCGCTGCATAGATCTGTTCGCCGCGCAGGATTGGCAGACTCTCTTCCCAGCTGTTCAAGCCTGGTGCTGCCAGCCCAACCGCATCAATAAAGACCTTCATACGCGCTCTCCCAATACCAGGCTGCAGTTGCTGCCGCCAAAGCCAAAGGAATTACTCAATACCTTGCGCACGGGTTGTTGCACCGCCGCGCGCGGCAGGGCGATGTGCATGTCGGGGTCCGGTTGTTGCAGGTGCAGACTGGACGGCACCAGATTATTGGTGATGCTCAGCAGGCCGAAGCTGGCCTCTACAATGCCAGCGGCACCGAGGGTGTGGCCGGTCCAGCCTTTGGTAGAGCTGGCCCAGGTACGTTCGCCGAACAATTGGGCTACGGCTTTGGCTTCGGCCGCGTCATTGGCGGTGGTACCGGTGCCGTGAAGGTTGATGTAATCAATACTATCGCTGGCCAGCCCGGCTTTTACCAAGGCCATCTGCATCGCCAGCAACGCACCGGCGCCCTCCGGGTGAGGCGAGGACATGTGGTAAGCATCGCCACTCTCGCCATAACCCAGCAGCATAAGATGAGTGTCCGCATCCTTTTCCAGCAGAGCGAAACCGCCGGCTTCTCCAATCGATATCCCGCTGCGATCCTTATCGAAAGGTTTGCATTTTTCCGGGGAAACCAGCTGTAGCGAATGAAAGCCGTAGAGGGTCGTCAGGCACAGCGAGTCCACCCCGCCCACGATAGCGGCATCACACAGGCCGGTGGCGATGGCCCGGTAGGCTGAAGCAAAGACTTTAGCGCTAGAGGAACAGGCTGTGGAGATGGCGACGCAGGGGCCGCGCAGGCCCAGCGCCTGCTGCACAAAATCGGCAACTGAAAATACGTTGTGCGTGGTGCGGTAGTGGTACCAGTCAGGCAACTGATCGCGGGCTTCAAAGTAAGCCAGTTCGGTCTGGTGAATGCCCGAGGTGCTCGTGCCAATGAAAACACCGACCCGTTCAGCGCCGTATTTTTCGATGGTGCGGAGGGTGCTGTCGAGGAAGCTGTCCTGCTGCAGGGCCAGCCAGGCCAGACGGTTGTTGCGGCAATCGTAGCCCGACAGGTGGGGCGGCAAGGCCTGCTGATCTACTCCAGCGACTTCACCGATCCAGGTGGGTAAGTCTGTAATGTTGGAAAAGTCGCAGTGGGTAAGACCGCTTTCGCCGCGTTCGATCTTCTCCCAATTGGCGGTCCGCCCAGCACCGAGGCAGGTAGTAAGCGTGTAATCAGTGATCGCCAGTGGTGTCATGCTGCCAGAAGTCATAAAAATTAAACCAGTTCAACGGGTACTGCCGCGCGTGGTATTCCAGGCGCTGGCTATAGGTGTTCATGCCCTGGGCAATGGCTTCCGCGCGATCCCGACGGCCGGTGCCCAGGCGCTCGGCAATCAGCTCGAAATGCAGGGCGTAACGATTACCGCCGTGGTACACCCCGAAACAGGCAATAACGGGCGCCTGCAACACGCTGGCGAGCTGCCAGCAGCCTACCGGAAACGGAGCGGGTTCGCCGAAGAAATTCTGCAGCACTGTCCGTTCCCCGGTGCCGCTGCGATCCGCCATTATGCCGACCATTTCACCCTGGGCGATGCACTCACTCAGCAGCAGCGCGAGGGTTGGCCCGGGTGTGCGGGCGTCAATCACTCCCCGTGCCAGCTCAGGATCAAGCCGTTGAATAAGGTTCAAGGCGTTGGGGTTGTGTTGGATGTCCAACAGAATACGCACCGGGATCGCCTGTTCGCGCACTCCCATCACCCGCATCACATCAAAACTGCCGAAGTGCGAGGCCAGCAATACGCAGCCTTGGTTGCGGAATTGCGTAAACAATTCCCCGTTATGGATCTCCAGGCTGAATTTTTTTTCATGACCCGCGAGAAACAGAATGCGATCCATGGAGACCACCGCAAACGTCAGCAGATGGCGATAGATTTCCCACCAGCGCGGCGCCCGTTGTAGCGCCCGCGTAAGAAACTGGCGCGAGGCACGGCGCGCACGGCCCATAAACAGGAAGTAATAAAACACGATGGGGCACAGCATCACGAAGATGGCGCCGCGGCCCAGGTTAAGCGCAATCCAGGTCAGCAATGCCAGTACCAAGGGGTTACCCTTTTCGCGCTGTTGCCGCCAGTCGTCACTCATGGGCCGACTCCTGTAGACGGTAGAGGCACTGTGCTTTGGCGATGGGGGTGGCGCCACACGAGATGGTCACTACCAGGCTGGTCTTCGTGTCCACGTCCCCATCCTGGGTGCGGATTTCGCCACTGACTCCCGCGTCATTGCGGGTTCCACCGCCGTTGAGCGTCACCTGCAGTTGCAGCTGATCGCCGGGCCGGACGATATTCAGAAATTTGCACTGCTTGATCAGGTAAACCGCGAGCTGCTGTTGCTGTAACTGCTCGATCATCCAGCGCAATATCAAGGCGCCGGGCACCAGCGGATCGCCGGGAAAATGGCCGGCAAAGGAAGGATGATCCTGGGGGACCAAAAACTGTAGGGTAATGTGGCTCGCACCGTCAGTCATGTGTCTCATTCCATAGCGTTTGCAGAGCGGCGTGGGTCAACTTGCCTGTTTCATTGCGCGGCAGGCGCGGTACTTTGCGCAGCGGGCGCGGCAGGAATGCGGCGTCCACCTGCAGTGCCAGTTGCTGGAGGATGTGTTTTGCGGGCAGGTCGCTGACCACCAAGGCCACAGGACGCTGGTTGGCTTGCTCGCGCTCCGGTAGAAACACAACACCATCGCTTACGCCGTCTATGGCCAGGAGTTTTAAGCTGAGGTCCGCCAGCGAGGCGCGTTTTCCTGCCACGTTGATCATGTCGGCACTGCGGCCGAGCAAAGAGAAACTGCCGTCATTGTTTAACTGCAGCTGATCCTGCAGCAGCGCCGCGTCGGCAAGGTGCGGCGCGCGGGCGATGATCCCCTGTTCCGATGGGGTAAGGGAAAACCCTTCCAGCAGTTGCCAGGCGGTCGTCTGGGTGGAAGCCCGTGTAGCCATACTTCCGGCTTCGGTACAGCCGTAAATCTCGCGCAGACTGGTACGGAAACATTGCTCGGTCGCGACAGCAAGGCTGGAATCCAGCGGTGCCGTTGCCGACACCACACCAGCCACTGGTTCCATGGGCAGGTCGGCACTGACCAGCGCGCGCAGATGAACGGGGGTGCTCACCAGCAGGATCGGCGCAGGGGTCGCGCGCAGTACCTGTTGAATATCTGCCGGATAAAAAGGCTTGTCGCGGTGCAGGCTGCACTCACCCTGCAGCGCCATCATCACGGTCATCTCCAGACCATACATATGCTGTGATGGCACCGTGGCGACAATAGTGGGCTCTGCCAGGTGGCGGGTAAAGCGCGCTGCGAGCATACGTGCAGTCCCGGCCAGCGTACCCCAGTGTTTGCTATTGGCAGATGGTTTGCCGGTACTGCCGGAGGTGAAGGCGATAGCTGCCAGTTGCTGTGCCGGAATCTGTGGTACAGCGGGGTGATCGGGTTCTAGTTCTGCGCCGGCCATTGTTGCTGTTGCGTCGAGCAGCGCGCGAATATTGATGCAGGGAATATCACCCTCGATGTCACTGTCGCTGAGGCAGTAACAGTCCGGGTAGTCCTCGGCAATTCGCGCCAGCGTGGCTCGTTGGCGGCCGGGTGGTAAGAGATTGGCGCTGTTATTCAGCAGTGCCGAGCAGAACGCGAGCAGAAAGAAGTAGCGGTCCTCACACACGTTGAAAGCAAAGGCTGCCGCAGGCAAGGCAGCGCGCACCCGGGTCAGATCCCGCAGGAAGTCGGCCTGGGTGACCGTGCGCTGCGCGTTTACCAGTAACACGGCATGAGGCCGATAAGGATGCAGCAGCGGCAGCAGCGTATTATCGGACAGCGATACGAGGTCAGCGTCGGTGGTGTGTGTAGTTAGCGACATGATGAAAAATCAATGACGAATGTTGGCTTGCGTAACAATCCGCAGGTATTCAACAAAACCTGGATGGTTATGCTCGGGAAACAGGTATTTGCGCAGGACAAATTCTCCGACGAACAGGAGCGCCACCAAGCCATAGTTGATGATGTTGGTGAACCAGGACCAGAGTTCCGGCTGTTCAAGCCATGGCAGGGTCAGGGACCAGAGCATCATCACCAGAAATACGCCGCACCAGAACTGGGTGACGAGTCGGGTATAGCGGCGCATGGTGGCTGACAGCGGGCCGCGGGAGGCCTCTCCGATTGCAGTCACCAGCGGTTCCTGCCCGGGCACCAGGGTGCGGCCGAAGACAAACAGTAATAACAGCGGCAGGAGAATCGGTGGCAGGTAAAGCACGTAGAGTGTGATGTTCAAAAAACCAAAACCCAGCGCGGCCAGACTGATCCCGCTCAATACCAGCCACGCTGCTTTATTGCCCCGTTGTAAGCCTTTAAACAGCAGCCCACAGGCAAAGCAGATAATCGCGGCCACTTGCAGTTGCGGCACATCTGTCACTACGGAAAGATGTACCAGCAGGGGGTAGAGGATGATCAGCGCGAGTGGCATATCCTGGCAGGACAGGTCAGCTGCGCTGACTGTTGATGTAGTCGCTCAGTGAGCGCAGGCTGAAGAAGATCGCCTTGTTGTTTTCGTCGTCTGCCTTCAGCTGCACCTTGTAATGTTTGGCCACAGCGAGGGAAATCTCCAGTGCATCGATGGAATCCAGTCCCAGGCTGTCGCCCTTGGTCGGATCAAACAGCGGTGCTTCCGGATTGATCTCTTCAGCAGTGATATCTTCCAGATCCAGTGCGCTCACCAGCACCTTGGCCAGTTCGTATTCCTGTTCGGTTTGTGTGCTCATTGTTCCGTCCTGTTAATTGGGCTTGATGCCACTGTATTCGCTGAAGATCCCCAGCACCACATCGCGTTTTACGCCTTCCAGACCGGTCTGTTTCAAAGCGGCCACAATAGTCTCCGGCGGAACGCATTGTTCGATCGTATCCCAGTAATAACGCATCAGCACCTTGGTATCCGCGCTGCGGCGGAAGATGCGGGCAAGGTTGGGGATGATGCCTTTGAGGTAAAGCTTAAGAAAGAAGGTACCAATCTTGCCGCGCGGGCGAGTGATTTCCAGCAACAGGATCTTGCCGCCGGGCTTGAGCACCCGTTGGTATTCTGCGAAGGCTGCACCCAGGTCAGCGACATGGCGCAAGGCATAGCCCATGGTGACGTAATCGAAAGTGTTATCAGCAAATGGCAGGGCTTCACCCAGACCCTGGGACGCACGCTGAACGCCAAGCTTTACCGCCTGGGTCAGCATACCTTTACTGGGATCGAGGGCGACCACCAGACCATCATCCCCAACGATCTGCTGGGCCAGCCAGGAGACGACGCCGGTGCCGGCCCCGACATCAAGAACCTTATCGCCCCTGGTGAGGCCCGCGCGCTGCAAAGCCTGGCGGCGGTACCAGCGGCCGGAGCCAAAGCTCATGACGTCAGTAACCCAGTCATAGTGTTCGGCAGAGGAGTCGAACATGTTGTCCACGCGTTTACGGCGTTCTTCTTCTTTATCGTAATAATCCTGCAGCACCGGATGTGGTGCGATGCGGTTCTGGTCGCCGCTAGACATGACAGTTCTACCCCTGAAGTTGAAACCCGCGTACTTTACGGGAGCACTGCGGGCTAGGCAAGGCGAGAATGGGGCTGATGGTGGCGCATATTTCATTATGTTTCACATGGCTTCCCTCAGGGTTTCTGCCTATAATCCGCGCACATTTACCGGCCATCGAACTAATTTGCGAGGTTTTGCAGTGCAAGCAAGCGGGTTTTACTGTAGCTACCAGTCGGATGAGGCGCTGGTTGAGCGTGCTTCTGACGTTCTGGCTCGGGTAGTGTTTGATGGGCAGTGCCGCGCCCCCGCGCAAGCTGGCCTTATCAGTACGGGTTTGCGCCTGCTGGAACCCGCCCATACCCACGAAACCCTTATGTCGAACGGCTCCTGCGAGTCAGGCTACCGCGACAATCTCTACTGGGTCCGCAATGAGGAGCTGATCCTGCTGGCGCTGTGGACTGATGAAGCCAGCGGTGCGGGGCTGGAGTCGGTCACCGCGCAAGCATACAGCCGCCTGCTGACGATGATGCACGAGCAGGGTTATCCCCACATGGTACGCGTATGGAATTATCTGGCGGACATCAACGTTATCGAACAGCAGCAGGAGCGTTACCGCCAGTTCTGCGTGGGACGCTTTGAGGCATTCGCCCGCCACGGCGTACAGGATAAAGAGTTTCCCTCTGCCTGCGCCCTGGGCCACAGCGGCGGCGATCTGGTGATCTACCTGCTGGCAAGCAAACAGCCGCCGGTCCACTTCGAGAACCCGCAACAGGTCAGCGCCTATCATTATCCCCAGGAATATGGCCCCCGCAGCCCCTCCTTTGCCCGCGCCAGCCTGCTGACGCTGACGGATGGCAGCAGCACCTTGTTTGTATCTGGAACAGCCAGTGTGGTGGGCCATGTGACCCGTCATCCCGACGACGTGCAGGGACAGCTGGCGGTGACCCTGCATAACATTGATTCTCTGCTTGCTCACGTGGGGGCGAGCCAGTCCGGCGGTGGCAATGATCAGCTGGCGGTAGAAGTGTTAAAGGTATACCTGCGTAATCCGGCGGATCTGGCGCTGGTAAAAGCGGGCGTGATAGAGCATTTCGGTGATGTACCGATAGTGTTTGTGGCAGCCGATGTCTGCCGCAGCGACCTCTTGCTGGAGATCGACGGCCTGTGGCGACTGACACGCTGAGTAAGACCTGTACACCATGGCAGCGCCTGCGCCGTTCGCGAACCTGGCGGCTGCCCGCGACTGCGCTCGGCTTCGGGGCATTCGGTGCCGGCGCGGTGGTAATGTCCCTGACGATTTTTCCCCTGCTTTATCTGATCCCGCTGCCACAGAAACAGCGGCGGTCGCGCCTGCTGATTGCGGGTGTGTTTCGGTTTTATCTGCAGCTGCTGCGCTGGCTCGGGCTGATCAGCTACGAGTGGCAGAATATGGAGTGCTTGCGTCAGCCGGGGCAATTGATCATTGCCAATCATCCTTCGTTGCTGGATGTGGTGTTTATCATTGCCTTCGCGGGCGACGCCAGCTGTGTGGTCAAGGGCAGTTTGTGGCGCAACCCGTTTACCGCCATCATCGTGCGCGCGGCCAACTACATCAGTAATGCCCAGGAAGACCTCTTCATGGCCTGTGTGGATTGCCTGCGGCGAGGCGAATCACTGATTGTCTTTCCGGAAGGTACGCGCTCGCGCCCCGGTGAACCTCTGCACTTTCATCGGGGACCATCCAATCTGGCATTAAGTACAGGGCTGCCGGTTACCCCGGTGGTCATCAGGTGTGAGCCGGCGGTGCTGCTGAAACACCAGAAGTGGTACAACATCCCCGCGAGCCCCCCGCACTATACGTTGACGGTAGAGGCGCCGCTGCCTACGGAGCATTATCTTGAAGATTGCCTGCAAAGCGCAGCGGCGCGGCGCCTGACCCGGGATCTGGTGGCCTTCTTCAGCGCGCGACGCTAGTGGAGCGAGCGCCATAGGCAAAGTTCAGATCCCTCTGTTAAACTGCCAGCATCCTGCCGTTTGCGCTTCAACCCCTGCCTTCAGGGGACGCAACGTAGTTCCTGCTGACTTTAATCAACCGTTACAAAAGGCCCATTGCGCTTTTTGATGGAATGTTCAGATATGTATTCAAAAGAAAAGATTTACGGTTTCCTTCAGGAAACCCTGGTCTCGCTGTTTGAGATCGATCCTGCAGCTGTTACCCCCGATGCAAATCTCTACGAAGATCTGGATATCGACAGCATTGATGCCGTCGATCTGACCGTCAAGCTCAAGGAATTCACCGGCCGCCGTATTCAACCCTCCGATTTCAAACAGGTCCGTACCGTGCAGGACGTGGTAGACGCGGTGTACGAACTGCTCAATCGACCCGAGGAGCCTGACGCCGAGGCTGAGCAAGGCTAATCGATGGCGGTACTTGCTGAATGCACCTCTGGCCCTGCTCATCTGCCCTATGTGGTTAGCGCTCGCGTAGCTGGTCGGCGGGCAGACCTGCAATTGCATGTTGATGCCGATCTCGGCTGCTTTGAAGGACACTTTCCCGGCTTTCCGATCCTCCCCGGCGTTATTCAAATTGATTGGGCGGTGGCCTGTGCGCGGGATTATCTGGCTCGACTGCAACCGGTTAAAACGCTGGACCGACTCAAGTTCACCAATCCGATCCAGCCAGGAATGAAGCTCGAGTTGACACTGGAGATGGATGAGTCGGGGAATTTTGCCCTCTTCCGCTACCACATGGCTGACACGGTCTTTTCTGTCGGGCGCCTGAACTATGCCTGAGTCGAACTTCCGCCCCTGCGCCGTTATTCCTGTCTATAACCATCAACAGCGTATCGGGACGGTGGTTGCCCGGTTATTGGATCATGGTCTGGAAGTCATCCTTGTGGATGATGGCAGCGAGCCGGTATGCGCTGCAGCGCTGGCCGAACTCGCCCGACAGAATGCGCAGGTCACCCTGCTGCGTTTGCCGGTAAACAGCGGCAAAGGCGCGGCGGTTTGCCACGGCCTGCGTCACGCCGGCGATATGGGCTTTACCCACGCGCTGCAGGTGGATGCGGATGGCCAGCACGATCTTAATGATGTCCCCCGTTTCCTCGCCTGCGGACGCGAACACCCCCAGGCCGTCATCAGTGGCTGGCGCAGCTACGATCAGATGCCACCGGCACGTCGGCGTGGGCGTCGGCTGACCGACTTCTGGGTCTGTGTGAACAGCGTGTCCCGCCAGCTTAAAGATTCCATGTGTGGTTACCGTTTATATCCGCTAGCCGCTACCCTGCAGCTGCTCCAACACCATCGCATCGGCGCGCGTATGGATTTCGATACCGATATCCTGGTGCGTCTGTACTGGGAAGGTGCGCCGGTCCGCAATATTCCCACGCACATTGTTTATCAGGACGATATAGCGTCCCACTTCGATATCCTGCGCGATAACCTGCGCATCATCCGGATGCACACCCGCCTGCTTCTAGGCATGTTGCGCCGGCTCCCACGGCTGGCGATGCGCAACCCCCACGAGTAATTTTTCCCACAGGAAAATACTTATGTACGCTACCGAGACCAATATCGTCGTGCCCTTCCACGATGTGGATTCCATGCGGGTGGTCTGGCATGGCCACTATGCGAAATACCTGGAGGTCGCCCGCTGCGAATTTCTTGATACGCTGGGTTACAGTTATGCGGCGATGGAAGAGACAGGCTTCGCCTGGCCGGTGATTGATATGCGGCTGAAGTACATCAAGCCCCTGCGCTTTGGCCAGACGATCTGCGTGCGTTGCACCTTGCGGGAGTGGGAGTATCGGCTGAAGCTGGATTATGTAATCAGTGATGCGCAGACCGGGGAGCGCTTAACCAAGGCGTATACCATTCAGGTCGCCGTGGATCAGCAGACTGGCGAAATGTGCTTTGAATCGCCACCAGCTCTGCGAAAGCGGCTGGAAGCCGTGCTCGGCAAACTCCCCGAGTAAGACTTCTAACAGAATTGTTTACGCGGCACAGGCGGGATGGCGCAGCGGGATGCAAGACACACCGTGAACCCGTCCATGGGGGTTCGGCATCGGCATCCATGCCGATGACGGTCTTGCATCCCGCTGCGCCATCCCTCACGCGAAAGTACAACAGTGAGCCAGACATTTATTCAGGTTTATATGATGCGCAGAATTATCTTTTTTTTGGTTGGATCGATCCTGGTTTTCACGGATAGTGTATTCGCCGATAGCGAAGCCGAGGCAATACAGAACGTTGTTCAGCAACTCAGCGCCGTAACCCTCATCCACGGAAAATTTGAACAGCAAAAAAAACTGCAGGGGTTGGATTATCCACTCACCTCATCCGGTGATTTTATTTTCTGGAAAGAGAAAGGGCTCTATCTCGCCAGTGAGAAACCTTTCTTCAATGCCATGACGATTACGGCAGGTAATATCATCCAGTGGCAGGAAAACGGTACCGGTACAGTTTCAGAAGAACAGAGCGGATTAATTCAGCGCGAAATCAGCCGCACACTGCTCGCTTTTTTCAGCGCTGATGTGCAATTAATTGAAGAACGTTTCTCCACCCAATGGCAATTCGGGGAAAAGCGTTGGCAATTGTTGCTGACGCCACGTCACGACATGGTGCGCAAACATATGCATACGGCGGAACTGCGCGGCGAGCAATATATTGAATCTTTGCGCATTGTTGGCGGAAATGGTGACATCACCGAATTGCGCTTCACTGACATCAACAGCAGCATTGCGCCGTCAATGGAGCAGTGCCGCTGGTTTTATCTCTCTCAGGTAGAGCAGCACTGCGCAGCAGCACCCTGAGTGCGGAGCAATTAAACGCATGATTTTTACGCACAAGCTTCGACACTCGTTCTTCGTAATTCTGTTCGCTGCTGTCAGTGTGCTTGCCGGCCTGCTGCTGGTGCAACAGATTACCCGCGGGCTGGTGCTGGAAACTGACTTGCAGGCCTTGTTTCCCCGCGACAGCGACAGCCATCTGATCAACCGCGCCAATGATCGGCTGATGGAAGAGTTTGGTGATCAACTGTTACTGGCAGTAAGTGCTGACGAGCGTGAACAGGCGTTGCATGCAGCCAGCATTTTGCAGCAGGCGATTGTCGACAGTGGTTTTATGCAGCTGCAACAGGATGAGCAATTTCAGTCTGTTGCAGAACAGCAATCACTGCTGCAAGCCCATCGTTTTATGTTGCTGACCGAGAAGCAACAGGCATTGCTGGAAAATAATAATGAACAGGCATTATTGCAGCGCGCGCAGGCAGCCCTGTTTGGCTTTTCCGCCAGCGCTGTGTTGTCGCCGGCACAGGACCCAATGGCTTTGTTCGGCGATTATGTGCAGCGCCTGCAACCTTATGTTCCGGGCGAGATTGTTGATGATCGGCTGTTGATTAACGCTGACGGGAAAGTGCTGGTGATCATCTCTGCGGCATTGCAGGGCGATGCATTTAACCTGTCGATTCATGAGCAGTTAGAAGCGTGGTTAGTAAACCTGCGCACAACTTTTGCGGCGGATGCGCAAGCTGCCGGGGTAACACTGCTGACCTCCGGTGCGGTATTCCACGCAGCCCAGGCTTCGGCTGATGCACAGCGCGAAGTCACCATCATCAGCGTGGGCTCAACACTGGGAATTCTGCTGCTGTTCCTGGTGAGTTTTCGCCGGATCAAGCCCATGCTGTTCAGCTTTGCGTCGGTGGTCTATGGCAGTGCGGTGGCGCTGGCGATCAATCACTGGCTGTTCGGTGAACTGCATTTAATGACGCTGGTATTCGGTGCAAGCCTGCTGGGGGTGGCCATTGATTACGCATTGCATTATTTGTGCAAGCAGCAGCATCTATCCTTGTTGCCGCAAGGGCTTCAGCGCGAGTCAGTTCTGCATCATCTGTTGCCAGCGCTGACGCTGGGGCTGCTCACCTCGCTGCTGGGTTACAGCTGTCTGTTACAGGCGGAGCTGCCGGGCTTGCGGCAGATCGCCGGCTTCTCGTTAATTGGTCTGGCGGCGTCCTGGCTGTTTGTTGTGAGTATCTTTCCATTGGTGTTTCGTGCGCCCTTACCGCAACCGTTGCCGGTGGTGCAGCGGGTGGCGAACTGGCCCTGGAAAGGCTTGCCCAGTTTGCGCAAAACACACGCATGGTACCTTGGCGCAGTGGCGGCTGTGGTGCTGATGTTGTTACTGAGTCAGTTACGCTTCAGCAATGATCTTCGTGTGCTGTATCAACCTTCACCGGCACTGCTGCAATCGGAGCGGATACTGCAGCAGAACCTGCAGGGGTTCGCGCCTAATCAATATTTTTTACTCCGCGCGGCGACGCCGGAAGCGCTCCTGCAAAAAGAAGAGCAATTCCTCCACGCCCAGCTGGATACCTTACTGACCGACGGTGCTCTGCGCGGTTACGCGGCGGTGAGTCGCACAGTGCCGTCCCGCGCCCGACAACAGCGCGCCTATCAATTGCAGGGGTCTCTGTATAGCGAACAGGGGCTGGCAGGCACGTTTATGCAGCGCGCTGGTTTTGGCGAGGCGGCGGTGGCAGAGCTGCAGCAGGCTTACCGTTCGGCAGCGGATCAATGGCTTGATGTGTCCGCCTGGCTGGCAGTGGCGCGGCCTGACCAGCGTCTCCTGTGGCTGGGCGAAGTGGACGGAACATACGCGAGCCTGATTGCACTGCGGGGGATCAGCGACGTGCAGGCGCTGGCGGCTGCGGCGCAGCAGGTAGAAGGGGTGATGTGGGTGGACCGGGTGGCGGATATGTCGCGCATCCTCAAACACCTGCAACACTCGGCAATGGCCTTGCTGGGGCTGGCTTATCTGGCTGTCGTGGGCCTGATGTGGCTAAGGTTCCGGCGGGTGCAAGCCATCCTGCTGGTGCTGGTGCCATTCACGGCCACGGCCATCACCATGGCTCTGCTCACGGGAATGGGTGTTGCTATCAATCTATTCCACATTTTCGGCTGCTATCTGATTCTGGGGCTGGGCATGGACTACAGCATTTTTTCTTATCAGTCGGGACGCAATGACTCAAGTTGTCGTCGTGCAATCCTTCTGTCGGCGTTGACCAGTGGCCTGTCGTTTGGGTTGCTGGCGCTCAGCTCCACTCCGATGGTCAGCGCCTTTGGGATGACCCTACTCTTGGGCAGTCTGTGCAACCTGCTGCTCGCCCCCTTATTAAGCCGCCTTAAGGTGACACCGTGATCAGGCTATCCAAGCGTTGGTATGTCGTTATCCTCGTGCTGTTAAGTGGTTGTGCGCTCCTGCAGCCTCCCCCGATTTATCTGCTAAACAGCAATAGTGAATACTCACTCCTGGTCGTGCAGCAGCAATGGCAGGTCAGTCGGGCGGGCGAGGATTACCGGCTCCAGGCCATGCTCCAGCTTGAGGAGCGCCGCTGGACCCTGGTGATCATGGACAGCCTCGGCCAGCGACTGGCGACGCTAGTTCACGAACAGGCTCTGGCGGTGCAGATCCACAAATCCCATCCCTTGCAACGACACTGGGTGGAGCTGGCGCAGAAGCTGCAATTTATCTACTGGCCGCTGGCGGATCTGCAGCAGCTGGGCGTTGAAGGATGGATTTTCAGCGACAGAGAGAAGGTCCGGGAGGTACTCTTTTCTGGTATATTGGCCGGTCACGTCGTTTATTCAGATGACACTCCGTGGCAAGGGATAACGCGCTACACTCATAATAAAAGCGGCCTCCAGCTGGTGATTGAGAGTCGCCCGTTGCGCGTGCAGGAACGATAGCCAGAGAGAACCCTTATGAAAACGTCCCCGCTCTTTGATTCCGTAGAGGATCTGGTGCTTCATCGCCCGCCTTTGCTGCTCCTGCAGTCGGTGTCCCACTGGGATGTCGGTCATGTGGAAGCCATTGCTGATCCGGTGGATTCCTATCTGTTCGCCGACGGCGAAGGCAAGGTACCCGCGTGGGTCGGTCTGGAATACATGGCGCAGGCGATCAGTGCCTATGCCGGCATCATTGCGCGTCAGAATGGTGAGGAACCGAGTATTGGTTTCCTGCTCGGCACGCGCCGTTACGATACCCATGTAGACAGTTTTACACCCGGGCAGCAGCTGCGGGTCAATGTACGCGAAGTGTTTCGCGATGAGAACAATCTGGTGTTATTTGATTGTGATATCCATGCGGGGGAGGATCTGCTTGCCAGTGCCCAGGTTAAAGCTATCCAGCCCAAAGGGGCCATTCAGATAAAGCCGGACGAGCCATCCAAGGAGAAGTAATGACGCAGAAGCGTGTTTTAGTCACCGGCTCCAGCCGAGGAATCGGTAGCGCCATCGCTGTTCGCCTGGGGGCGGACGGTTACCATGTAGTCGTTCACTGCCGCAGTCAGCGCGATCAGGCGGAGGCCGTCAAAGCCCGCATCGACGCGGCCGGTGGCAGTGCCAGTATCCTGCAATTTGATGTGGCGGAGCGGGCACTCGTCAGCGCTGCACTGGAAGCAGACATGGAACAGAATGGCGCCTATTACGGGGTGGTCTGCAACGCCGGTATCGCCCGTGACAACGCCTTCCCGGCCATGAGCGGCGAGGATTGGGATGCGGTTATCCACACCAACCTGGATGCTTTTTACAATGTACTGAACCCGGTGATCATGCCGATGGTTCGACGCCGGGCACCGGGTCGGATCGTCACCTTGTCTTCGGTTTCCGGGCTGATGGGCAATCGCGGGCAGGTCAACTATAGCGCCGCTAAAGCAGGAATTATTGGCGCTACCAAAGCCCTCGCGATCGAGCTGGCGAAGCGCAACATCACGGTTAATTGTGTAGCGCCGGGGCTGATCAACACTGAAATGCTTGACGAAGCGCCGGTAGAAGAAGCGCTGAAGATGATCCCTATGCGCCGTGCCGGCGAGCCGGACGAAGTGGCTTCGCTGGTAAGTTATCTTTTATCTGATCAGGCCGGTTATATCACCCGCCAGGTTATCTCTGTTAATGGCGGAATGTTTTAAATGAAACGAGTGGTAGTGACGGGGATGGGCGTGCTGACATCCCTGGGGGACAACTGGCAGGATTTCTCTGCTGCCATCAAGACGGGTACTAGCGGCATCAAACACATGCCGGACTGGGAGACCTACAAAGACCTCAACACGCACCTGGCCGGGCCCATCGAAGACTTCACCGTGCCCGCCCATTATCCGCGCAAGAAAATCCGCTCCATGGGTCGCGTCTCTTTGCTCGCTACCCGCGCGACCGAAGTGGCGCTGCAGGACGCAGGGTTATTGGATGATCCGATTCTTCAAAGCGGTGCGGTGGGGGTTTCTTACGGCTCCTCCACCGGCAGTACCGATGCGACTCGCGATTTTGCGGTCATGCTGGATCGGCGGGATATCGGCGGTGCGACTGCCACCACCTATATCCGCATGATGGGTCACACCTCCCCGGTTAACGTGGGCGTGTTTTTTGGCTTGAAAGGCCGCGTGATTACGACGTCCTCCGCCTGTACGTCCGGCAGCCAGGGCATTGGCTACGCCTACGAAGCTATCAAATACGGCAAACAAACCCTGATGGTGGCGGGTGGCGGCGAAGAATTGTGCCCATCGGAAGCAGCCGTGTTCGATACGCTCTACGCCACCAGCACCAAGAACACTACCCCAACCCTCACTCCCAGCCCTTTTGATAAGAATCGTGATGGTCTGGTGATCGGTGAGGGCGCCGGCACATTGATCCTTGAAGAACTGGAGCACGCCCAGGCCCGCGGCGCGAAAATTTATGCAGAGCTGGTGGGTTTCGGCACTAACTCCGATGGTGGCCACATCACCCAGCCGGACGCCACCACCATGAATATCGCCATGATGCTGGCGTTACAGGATGCCGGGCTGGATGCTGCAGCGATTGGCTATGTGAATGCCCACGGCACGGCCACGGATCGCGGTGATATTGCTGAAAGCCGTGCGACCGAAAAACTCTTTGGCGCACGGGTGCCGGTGAGTACGCTTAAAGGCAATATCGGCCACACGCTTGGCGCTTGTGGTGCGCTGGAAGCCTGGGCCAGTATCCACATGATGAACGAAGGCTGGCTTGCGCCCACGCTTAACCTGCGCGATCCCGACCCCGAATGTGGTCAGCTGGATTACATCATGGGTGCGCCGCGTGCTGCCCAGTGCGAATATGTCATGAGCAATAATTTCGCCTTCGGCGGAATCAATACGTCGCTCATCTTTAAGCGCTGGGGATAACACCGCAGCCGTTTAAAACGGCCACCACTGAGTGGGAATTTCCTGTTTGCGGATCAGTGCGGCAATGTCCATGCTTACCGCCACGCCCGCATGGACCAGCACGCCGCCCCAGATGGAGCGGGAGCGCAGGGCAAGGATGCCGAGGAACAGGCCAAACAGGATGGCGCCCGTTGCCTCCAGCCACAGCTTGGGGAAATGGATCATCAGATAGGGCACGCACATCACCCACACCGCATTGGCGCCCATGGCCGGGCGCAGCGCCTGCAGAATAAACCCGCGGAAGAAAAATTCCAGAAACACAAACTGGCTCAGGTACAGCAACTCCCAAGTCAGCAGGTCAAACCAACTGCGCCCTGCCAGATCATAAAAGGGATAGTGGTTAACAAAATCCTCCCCAAAACTCACCAGCACCACAAAGACCAGAATCGGGCTTAGCAGCAGCAGATAGCCGCGCCAATGTTGTGCGGTGTCATTAACGCGCCAGCCAAAATCCCGCATGCGTTGTTTGAAGCACCAACGGATGACCAGCCAGGGCAGCAAAACAAAACCTATCAAATGACAACCGGTCCACCAGACATAACCCAACAGGTGATACCAGTGTGAGGACTGCCAGCGTTGCGTCAGTTCGTCACCGATAATGAGGGGAATGTTGCTGGAAAATTTGGCGTAGTGAATAAACAGCAAAGCAACGCAGACACACGCCAGCGTCATAAAAACGCGACGCAAACTTTGTTGGCGAGTTAAGGAATAAGAGTTACCCGTCCCATCAATCTCATCCAGCGCTTGCAGGATGCCTCGAGGGTGGAGGGAAAGTAAAAGACGCATGGTAATGTCCGCTGTCAATGATGATAGGTGTGCCATTAAAACCAATTTTTGGTGAATTGTCGCTCCGCTGCCGGGTGTGGACTATACATTCATGCAAACTGGGCCATACTTAAGCACATAAAAAATAACAGCAGCGGGGCATAACAGTTGGGCGTCTTTTATTAATGCCGTCTCCCCTTGCCTCTGCTGACAGGATCACAGCTCCATCCCCAGGATGAAAATTAAGACACACCTTGATGAAATTCATAGCACCTTACCTATCACTATTGTTGTTCCTGTGCTTTGCCGGTCAGGTAGGGGCGTGCATCAATCGGACGCCCGACCCTCAGGCAACCCCGCAACTGATTTTACCCAAAGCCAAACCCAGCAGCTGGGAGCAGGAAAGTTATTATCACGATCTTCTGCGCTTGATTCTGGAGCGTACCGAGGCGGAGTTCGGGCCTTGCACTATCGCGCAGACGGGGCAGATGCTGACACGGATGCGCAGCGCAGCGTTGATTAGTCGTAACCAGGGCGTTGACCTTCTATGGGGTTCGGCCACCATTGAGCGTGAAGCGCTCTTGCAGCCAATTCGTATTCCCTTATTAAAAGGGTTGATGGGGTATAAAATTTTTCTGATTCACCCGGATGATCAACCCGTATTTTCCCAAATCAAAAATCTCGAAGATCTGCAGACCCTGCGCGCCGGCCAAGGCGCCGATTGGCCGGATGTTGAAATTCTGTTACGGAACAATATACCGGTGGTCAGCAGCGCAAATTACGAAGCACTTTATAAAATGCTGGCCGCCAAACGGTTTGATTTTTTTCCGCGCGGTGCCAATCAGATTCTGTCTGAATTGCGCCATAACAATGATAAGAACATCACGGTCGAGCGCGATCTGGTCCTGGCATTTCCCTCACCGCTATATTTCTACGTTAAAAAAGATAATGAAACACTGGCGCGACGCATTGAAAAAGGTCTGCGCGACATGATGCTCGATGGCTCCTATGACCGTTATTTTTATCGTCACCCGCTCATCATGGACGCGATTCTTAATTTGCATTTGCAGGAGCGGAACGTGATTCATATCAGTAACCCACTGCTCCCTCCCGGTACGCCGCGTGAACCGCAGGAAGACTGGATGAACAAAGTAAAACAATATAATCCGGAAATATTTAAATAGGTGTCACAGAAAACTGTCGCAAGTGCTTGAGCCATCCTCATGACTCAATGTCTTTAAAAGGAAGATAGTTCTTTGCCGCAGTAATATAATTCATAACGCTGCGTGCTTCTTCCGCCAGAAAATTATCAATCGCCCCGCGAAACTCTTTAGTTGCGATCCAATGATTCGACCAGGTGGGTACAGGTTCAAAACCCCGCTGAATTTTATGTTCACCCTGCGCGCCGCCATCGAATCGCTCCAGCCGCTGCGCAATTGCAAAGTCGATGCCCTGGTAATAGCAGGTTTCAAAATGCAGAAAATCGAATTCTTCCCGGCATCCCCAATAGCGGCCGTAAAGTGTCGAGCTGTCGTGCAGGAAAAGTGCGGCTGCAACGGCGGTGCCTTGATGGCGGGCAATAATTAGCAAGGTATGTTCCGCTAAATTCGCACCCAGCAAATGAAAAAAATCCCGCTGCAAATAACCGCTATGGCCGCTGCGTTTCAAATAAGTGAGTCGATAAAGTTCGGCAAAGAAATCCCAGTCGGCGGCGGTGATAGTTGATCCTTGCTTCCATTCAAACGAAAAACCCTGCTCCGCTACACGTTGCCTTTCCTTGAGGATGTTTTTGCGCTTGCGCGACGACATGCGTGCAAGAAACTCCGCGAAATTCTGATAACCCCGATTGAACCAGTGAAACTGACAACCGAGGCGCGGCCTTACTGCCACATCATTCAGCTGGTCTTTTAGTTCATTGTCCGGAAACAGACAGTGCCAGCTGGAAATTCCCTGCTGATCCATATGTTGCTGCAAATGCCCAACCAGCTGCGGAATCAATTCACGGGAATTGATGTGTGGGTTCACTAACAGACGCGGTCCATAGCAAGGCGTAAACGGAATAGCGGAAATTAATTTTGGGTAGTAGGAAAATCCGTAGGTTGCCCAGGCATCTGCCCAAGCCCAATCGAATACATACTCGCCGTAGGAATGATGCTTGATAAACAGCGGCATCGCCGCCACCAAATCGCCCTGATCGCGTACCACCAGATGATGGGGCTGCCAACCCGTAGAGGGAGTTGTACTGGCACTGTCTTCCAGCGCCGAAAAAAATTCGTGACGAATAAACGGGTAGTCCGTCGCGCGCAATGCATTCCATTGTTCAGCGGCAATGGCGTGGATGGATGGAATAAACTCGAAGTGCATAACCGCTGCGCCCATTCAAAGAATTAACGATTGGTCTGCGGACAATAACACAGCTCAATCCCAAGATGATGTAAGGAGTAACTGTTGAATGCTGTTACCTGAGTCTGATCATGAAAGAGAACCACCGCTGCCACAAAACCTTTCAAAAATTTTATTGTGTTTTGCGGAGCGTCTTGATCGGAAATGTATTCAATGGAGTGAGTTGGATCAGCTGTTGGGGGATCGTTCGTTCGGTTTTTTGCTATTGCTGTTTGCGCTGCCTAACTCAATTCCCTTGGTGGGCATACCTGGTGTTTCCACGATCACAGGAATGGTATTGATTATTATCGCGCTGCAGATGATCTGGGGTGCCCGGCAATTGTACTGGCCCGAATCAATAAAGCGACGGTCTTTCAGTGGCAAAGGGTTTAAAACGCTGATTCATCGTGCGGTGCCCTGGCTCGCGAAACTGGAGCGATTATTAAAGCCGCGCTGGTTATGGTTGGTGTCGCCGAAGGCAGAACGTTGTATAGGGGGTGTGTGTCTGTTGCTCGCCCTGTTGCTGATCCTGCCAATTCCATTTGGTAATTTTTTTCCCGGCTTCGCCGTAGTGATCCTGGCATTGGGCTTGATAGAAAAAGACGGGGTATTTATCGCCGCCGGGTTGGCGATGACGATCATCAGCGTCATCGCCCTTGGTGGTCTGGTATGGACCATCATCACCGGCGCCTTGGTGTTTTTACAGCAGCTGGCCGCTTAGTGCGTCTTTGCATCGGCGCGCAGCAACTGCGGCGGCATCTCAGACTGACGATGTTTTTCATACATGCTGACGAAATTCAGGATGACGTCGCGCGCAAGACGGGTTTCAGAGTTGGTAAGAAATACCATGCCGATTTGCAGGTCCCGGTTAAACACCATCTCCGCACGATACCCCTGGACCCAGCCGCCATGATGCACAAAGTTTTTATGGGCGCCGAAATCGAACACTCGCCAACCCAGGCCATAGTAAGTGTTGATCATGTTGCTGCGCACCCCATAGTGGGAGCGGGCTACGGAGGTCTTAATGACCTTGGATTGCATATCGTCCAGGGTTGCGGCAGGAAGCACATCGGGGCGCTGACCCAGCTGGGCGAGCATCCATGAAGCCATGTCGCGGATGCTGGCGTTGGCGCCAGCGGCGGGCGCAATGTTGTAGTAGTTGGTATTGATCTTGACGTTTTTCCATTGGCCTTTACGCCATACGTGGGGCTGCGCGTAGTTGCGGCTCTGCTCCAGTGCGTCCAGGCCGAACGAGGCGCTGTTCATGCCCAGAGGGCGAAACAGTTTGTCGACCACGAAGTCTTCGTAACTTTCACCGCTCTTGGCGTAGATGATGTCACCAATCAGGCTGAATATGACATTCTGATAGCCGTAGCAACGGTGGGGCGGGCAAGTAAAGTCCAAGGTGCTCAATCGTTTTACCGCTTCCTCATAGGGCACCTGATCTTCAATTAAATTGGTGTACGCGTGGGCGGGCAGGCCGGTGGTATGAGCAAGAATATCGCGCACAGTAATCAGCTGACCATAGGCAGCGTTTTTAAAGCTCAGATTGCTCAGTGTGCCGGAAACCGGGCTGTCCCAGAGCAATTTGTTTTCCTGGACCAGCAGGCCGGCCGCCGCCGAAGCAATGGTCTTGGAGACCGAAGCCAGGCGAAACACCGTATCGGGCGTAACTGGATCGTGGGTGCCGGCCTTACGCACACCGTAACCATTCATTACCTGCACCTTGCCATCCGCCACCACTAACAGGGCCGCGCCAGGCACGCTGGGTGCGACGGTCTGAGCAATGTACTGCTCGAACTCGGTGATATAGGCCGGTGTTGTTCGGGCTGGTGCCGACAGCTGGGCCAACGCCTCCGCGATCATGGGTGGCAAGGTATCGTAACGATCATTGTCGGCCAGGTTGGCACCGGGCAGTTCGATAGCCTGGAGACCCAGGGGGGGCAGCATCAGCAGGCTGGCGGCTGCGAATTTTTTCAACCGTTGGATGTACATCGTGTTAAACATAGGATTCAGGATCAATATAAAAGAATGAACATTGATGGCCTCCCATCCGGCGAAGCCGATAGAAGGAAGCGGCGATCAACAGGTTTACTGAAACATTCCTTATACAAAATCCCTCACCAGAACAGGTTGGTGATTGTACGGGCGCTGCTCAGGGCGCGCTCCTTTTATCTTCAGGGCAATAGCGATTTCAAGCCCCTGTTGGTGCCGATAGATATCGCCCGACAAAGCGGGCAACACTGTATCATTTGTGCACAGGGTTCGGCCAGTTTCCAGCGTGATCGCCGTTTGGTCGGCAAAAAATAAGGGCAATGGACTAGCGTTGCCGCGTTATACAAGACAAGCCTGATTCGGCAATTGCTGGCATTCAGTATAGGCGTTGCGGGAGTTCTGCAAGCGGGGCGGTGCAAATTTGCTGCGGATTGCGCGGGCTACCGTTCAGCCAAGGTTCATTAAATCCATGTAAGCATGGCTCAAATGAACGCTCATCTATAAAAATATCTGCTACTGTTTTTACTGGCTCTTCGGTAAAACTGGCACTAAATTGTTAATTCATCCTCATTGTGTAAAGAAACTTTACTAATCTGGTTTGCTCCAACCGCAGCTTGTTGCAAACTCCCTGTGGATTTTGAAGCAAATTCTTTACATTACGGTCTTGCTTATAATCAGCTTGACAAGGTAGTCCGGATAGGCTTTCGCAATTGGTATATAGATGGAGTACAATCCGGCGTTTTACTCAATAATAAATCTCTGCCTGTAAGCCTGCTGGGCTTGGGCTGTAAGCGGTCAGCACGCTTCCGTGCAGGTAAAGGGTAACGATCACGTTTATGCAAGATAAATTCTCTCCCCGGTTGGCGCTGGATCAGCACACGGCTCAATTCGAGCAAGTGCTGCGTCGTGGTGCTGCCCTGTTGGGCAAGGTGCCGCTGGAGCGATGGAAGTGGCTTGCGACATTGTTGTTGGTCCTGTGGTTAAGCCACAGCCTTGCGCGCCTGTTTTGGCTGGTAGCGCCAGCGCCGGATCTCCGCCCGGCAACCGCATCTGCTGTTATAGCACCGTCAGGCCAGGCACCAAGTGCTGCCCCGCCGATTGATATTGCAGCGCTCACCGAATCCGAAGTGTTTGGCAAGATGGATGCAGCTGCTACGCAGGAAGCAGCAACAGCTACCCCAGCACCGTCAGTCATCGAAAATGATGCAGTGGACACGCAGCTGAATCTGGTGTTGCGCGGCGTGATTGGCAGCAGCGTCGATGCATCCGCACGGGCAATTATCGCCAGCGGCGCCGAGGCGGACGTTTATGCGCCAGGGGATAAGCTGCCGGTGGGCAATGGCGTTACCCTGGCCAAGGTGCTTGATCTGCGGGTCATCCTGAATAACAACGGCCGCTATGAATCACTCTGGCTTTACAAAGATGACCCTAATGCGCGCATCGCCGCACCTTATGTTCCGCCCGAGCAAAATACCGGGCGTAGCTGGTCTGATGAAAGCGGCGGGTCCGGAGACCAGCAACCATTATTTGTAGATCAGAGTGGCGGGTCTGATGCCGCTCAGGCCAGTCCGGCCGACCCCTCCAGCGAAGTGGCCCGCTCACTGGCTGATGTGGTGGCGATGAGTATTCACCGTGAAGGTGGACAGGTGGTGGGTTATAAGATCCGCCCCGGTCGTAATGCGGAACAGTTCGCCGCGCTGGGTTTACAGCCTGACGATATTGTCACGGCAGTAAATGGTGTACCGCTCACCAGCCCCGGCAAAGTAATGGAAATTTATAAAAATATGAGCAATGCAACTTCCGCCAGCCTCGAAATTAAACGCGGTGGTAGCGTCTTGTCTGTCGATGTTGTGCTTCAATAAATGAGGATGTCCAGTGAACCTTCGTTATAAATTCGCCAAGCTCACGGTCATGGTGTTCGCATTATGTCTGGGCTTCAACACGATCGCCGCAGAGCAAAGTTGGACGGTCAACTTCAATGACACAGACATCCAGCAAGTGATCAAATTCATGGCGGATGCCACGGGCAAAACCATCATCATCGACCCTAAGGTGCGCGGGCCGGTTAAGGTTATCTCAGCCAAGCCATTGAACAGCGGCGAGTTGTATGACCTGTTTCTTTCAGTGCTGGATGTACATGGTTATACGGCGATCGAAAGCGGTGGCGTCGTCCGTATTGTCCCCAACCGTGACGCCCGTTCCCTGCCCGTGCCTAATGAAACCAACGTGACTGAAGTTGATGACACCTACATCACTCAGGTTATTCAGCTCAAGAACATCAGCGCCGCCAAGGTACTCCCCACTCTGCGCCCGTTAGTACCGCAATACGGTCACATTTCCGCCTATGATTCCAGTAACGCATTGATCATCACTGACACCCGCGCCAATATCATCCGTTTAAACGAGTTGATCGCCAAGATTGACCAGTCAGCTGTCATTGGTACCGACCTGATCGAGTTGCGCTATGCCCAGGCGACTGACATCGTCAACATTATTACCACGCTGGAAAAGCCTGACCCCAACCGTGGTACCACCACCTCGCCCGTGGTACTAGTGGCGGACAAACGCATCAACGGGGTCATCGTCAGCGGCGATGATCTGCAGCGCCAGCGGGTGAAGATGCTGATTGATCAGATGGATCGTCCGCAAACCAAGAACAGCAACATGCGCGTTGTATACCTCAAGTACGCCAAGGCTGAGGAAGTTGCCAAGGTTCTCACCGGCATGGTGCAAAACCTGGCGCAGACCAAACCTGTTGAGGGTCAGGCCCCGGGTGGTACGGCCGGCATCCAGTTTGATGCTGTCACCAACGCCGTGTTGTTGACGGCTGACAGTGACACGATGGAATCGCTGCTATCAGTTGTTGATAGCCTTGATATCCGTCGCGCCCAGGTCCTGGTTGAAGCGATTATTGTTGAGATTGAAGAAAGTGACGGTAAGGAACTCGGTATTGAGTGGATGTACCGAGACAGCGATTACGGCTTCGGCGGTTCAGCTCGTGGTAACAATGGCGTAATGCGCGGTTTTGCCCAAGGCGCATTAGACGATAGCGATACTGGACTTGCGAATCTGGCATCTGGCATAGGCGGGATTGCCGGCCAGGTATTTGGTATTGGTCGCTTGGGCGAGCGCACGGATTTCCTGGGGTTAATTAAGCTGCTGCAAAGCAGCAACAAGACCAACATTCTTTCGACGCCGAGCATCCTTACGACAGATAACCACGAAGCCTCTATCTCGGTTGGTCAGGAGGTCCCTTTTGCTACTGGCTCTTACACCGCGACTGGCGGGACAACCAACCCTAGTAGCCCATTCACCACATTCGAACGTAAAGATGTGGGGGTCATGCTGAAAGTTACCCCCCATGTAAATGACGGCGACAGCGTCGTATTGGATATTAATCAAGAGGTATCCAGCCTCTCTACTGAAGCGGTGGCTGATGGTGTGGTAACCAATAAGCGCACTATTGAAACCCAGATTCTGGCTGAGAACGGGCAGGTCGTTGTGCTGGGTGGGCTGATCAAAGATGAAGTTCAGGCAACTGAGCAGCGAGTCCCCATCTTGGGCAGTATTCCAGTGATAGGGAATGCCTTTAAAAGTCAGACATCAAGCATACGTAAAACAAACCTACTGGTCTTTATCCGCGCCACTGTTGCGGAAAATGACAAGATGATGGTAGGTGCTACGGCGGAAAAATACAGCGCTATTCGTGATATTCAGCTGGAGCAGCGCCGCAAAGCGGGCATTCTCGTAAACAGCCGACAAATACCGGTTCTGCCGGAGTGGCAACCTCAGGTTACGCCGGCAGAGAAAGAGGCTGCGCCCGAAGAGATTATTGATTTACGTTCCAACACCATCGATCCACCGGCAGGGGAGTAACAACGGTGACGGACGAGCTGGCTACACTCGAAGAACCTCTTGCTGCTGCATCGGTGACTGGAGACGAAGAGCAGGCTGCCAGTGCGGCGGCGGCTGAACGTGCGCGGCTGCCGTTCGGCTTTGCCACGACTCACGGTGTGATGGTGGAAGAAGACGGCGGGCGCAAACTGCTTTATCGGCCCGGCTTAACTATTGATGTTTTATTGGAGTTGCAGCGCTTTCTGGGTTCGGATTTCGAGCTTGAAGAAGTTCCGGCCGATGATTTCCAGCGCCGGCTGACCCGCGAATACCAGAGTGGCGAAGGCGCCGCCCAGCGCGCAGCAGAAGATCTGGGGGCGGAATACGATCTATCATCCCTGGCCGATGACCTTGCGGACCGTACCGATCTGCTGGCCGGCGATGACGATGCGCCTATTATTCGCCTGATCAATGCCATCCTGTCGCAGGCCGTGCGTGAAGGCGCCTCGGATATTCACCTCGAACCCTTTGAAGATCGTGTATCGGTGCGCTTTCGTGTTGACGGCGTGCTGACTGAAGTGCTGTCGCCCAAGCCGGAATTGGCGCCAGTGCTGGTTTCCCGCCTCAAGGTTATGGCCCGTCTGGATATTGCTGAAAAACGCTTGCCACAGGATGGTCGTATTACGGTACGCCTGGCTGGTCATGCGGTAGATATCCGGGTGTCCACTATCCCTTCGGCATTTGGCGAGCGCATCGTATTGCGTCTGCTTGATCAGGCCGCTGGCCAGCTTAAGCTGGAGCAGCTGAACATGCCTAAGCATGTGCATGATGGCTTGTCCCGGGCACTGCTGAAACCCCACGGCATTATTCTGGTTACCGGCCCGACCGGTTCCGGTAAAACCACCACCCTCTATGCAGGCTTGAGCCATATCAACAGCCGTAGCCGCAATATCCTCACCATTGAAGACCCGGTCGAATACCTGCTGCCTGGCATCGGCCAAACCCAGGTAAATCCTAAAGTAGAGATGACCTTCGCCCGCGGCCTGCGCGCGATCCTGCGTCAGGACCCGGACGTGGTAATGGTGGGTGAGATCCGGGATGGCGAGACAGCGGAGATCGCCATTCAGGCGAGTTTGACCGGTCACCTTGTGCTTTCCACGCTGCACACCAACACCGCCATCGGCGCGGTGATGCGTCTGAAAGATATGGGCGTGGAGCCATTCCTGCTGGCATCAAGTCTCGAAGTGGTTATGGCGCAGCGTCTGGTACGGGTGCTGTGTGAGCATTGTAAAGAACCCTATGCCCCCAGCGAGGCGGAACGGGACATGCTGAAGCTCCCCGCGAACGCCAGCATCTGGCGGCCGGTGGGTTGTAAGCATTGCAACAGCCAGGGATATCGTGGCCGAAAAGGTATCTATGAATTAATCGAGATCAATGACCGCATGCGCCATTTGATTCACGAGCAGGCCGGCGAGCAGGAGTTACTGGCCGAAGCACGCAAACACAGCCCCTCCATGAGTGACGATGGCCGCACCTGCGTGCTCAAAGGCATTACCAGTATTGAAGAAGTCCTGCGTGTTACCACGCAGCTATAACGGCGGATCGCCGCAGTAAAACAACGGGGACTCACGTTAAGGCATGGGTGCATACAGTTATCGCGCATTGAATGAGACGGGTAAGGCCGTCAAGGGCATCCTGGAGGGCGACTCCGAACGCCAGGTGCGTAGTCAGCTGCGCGCGAAAAAACTCAAGCCGCTGGAAGTCGTCAGCATTACCGGCAAAGCCAGTAAGGCGGGAGAGGATGCCGGTTTCGGGGGTATGCGCCGGCGCTGGGGCAATCGCCTCAATGCGCGCGACCTGAGTTTGATCACTCGCCAGCTTGCGTCACTGGTGCGTTCAGGGCTGCCACTGGATGAGGCGTTACATGCGACAGCCCGCCAGCAGAATAAACAAAACATCAAACAGATCCTGTTGCAGGTGCGCACCAAGGTTCTGGAAGGTTTCAGTCTGGCACAGGCCCTCGGTGAGAACCCGGGGGCCTTCAATGAGATGTACCGGGCGCTGGTGCGAGCCGGGGAAAGTTCCGGTTACCTCGGTCCTGTGCTTGAACGGCTTGCGGATTACACCCAGACCAGTCAGCAGGTACAGCAGCGTCTGAAGATGGCGATGATTTACCCGGTCGTGCTGTTGGTTATCAGCCTGTCGGTAATTGCCGCCTTGATGGCCTTTGTCGTACCCAAACTGGTAGGTATTTTTGCGCACAGCCAGCGCGCGTTGCCGCCGTTGACAGAAGCGCTGATTGTCACCAGCGACTTTGTGGTGAATTACGGTTTCTATTGTGTGATCGCCTTGGTGGGTATGGTATTCGGCATCAAGCGACTGCTGCGCAATGAAAATCGCCTGCGCACGTGGCATCGCTGGCAATTACGCCTGCCGGTGATCGGCAACCTGGTCCGCCAGATCAACAGTGCCCGGTTTGCCGCGACCCTGAGCCTGCTGTCTTCAAGCGGTGTACCGCTGCTGCAGGCCCTGAATATTGCCGGCCAGGTAATGAGTAATAAATTGCTGCAGGAATCCTGTGAGCAGGTGGCATCAGCAGTGCGTGAAGGCAGCAGCCTGTACCGCGCTATGGAAAATGTGGGTACCTTTCCCCCCCTGCTGGTGCAACTGGTGTCCAGCGGTGAGGCCAACGGTACGCTGCCACAGCAGCTGGATAACGCGGCCAAGGATCAGGAGCGGGAGCTGGAGATGATGCTGGGGATGGCCATGGGATTATTGGAACCCCTGACAATTGTATTTATGGGATTGGCAGTGTGTCTTATTGTGATGGCGATTCTGCAGCCAATCTTTGAAATGAATAGCCTGATTTAACCCTGCGTCGGGCAATCGGGCCACCGCAGGAAGAAGATGAAAATTTGTTCGATTTGTAACGCTTATTCGCTTTGTAACTGGAGTCACTATGAAAGCTGTTAATCAATCTTTATCTAACCACCAGGGAATGCGTCGGCAGGCAGGTTTCAGCTTGATCGAGATCATGGTGGTAGTCATCATCATTGGCTTACTGGCCAGCATTGTCGCGCCGGCGGTACTGGATCGCGCGGATGAAGCGCGAATCCAGAAAGTTCAGGCGGACTTCAAATCAATTCAGACGGCACTCAAGCTGTACCGCATTGATAACTTTGTGTATCCCTCAACTGAGCAAGGCCTGGAAGCGCTGGTTACCAAACCCAGCATTGCACCTATTCCCCGCAACTGGAAAAGCACTGGTTATATCGAAACCCTGCAGCAGGATCCCTGGGGTCGCCCTTACCTGTACCTCAGCCCTGGCGAGGCGCATGAATACGATATTTATACCCTCGGCGCCGATGGTATCAGCGGGGGCGAAGGCCCGAATGCCGATATCAGCATCTGGGATCAGCCGGCTCAGTCGGAATAAGTGTTGCAGGCGAGGCTTGTCAGTGTCTTTGTGGATAACCATGGGGATAACCAGGTGGGCAAGTCTGTGAATAACGCTATGAATAGAAAAGCCGGATGCAGGCAGCGAGGATTTACGCTGCTGGAAATCATGGTTGTGATTCTCATCCTCGGCTTTGCGCTGGGAGTGGTATCCCTCTCGGTAGGCGGCGACGATGGGGCCTCGGCGGCACAGAAAGAAGCCGAGGACTTTATGCTCACGGCGAATTTTGTCGCCGAACAGACAGTGTTGAACAGCCAGATTATCGGCTTGTTTTTTGAACCGCGCAGCGCAGCGGGTTCTATTGATTTGCAGTGGTGTTACCGGTGGCAGCAGCGGCGCGACAACACTTGGCAGGAAATCTCATCCCTGCCGGAAAATTGTCTGTCGACCCGGTTGCAGGTGGAGATGATTGTGGAAGGTGAACCTTACGAACACGATCCTGACCTGACCCCCACCCCGCCGGTACTGGTGTTTTATCCCAGCGGTGAATCAACGCCTTTTGAGCTGGCAATCTTTGAAGCCCGGGAAGGCTTTACAGAAGAAGACACGATCCAGCGGATCGAGGTGGACATGATGAGCGGGATTCACTGGCGCAACCGCGATGAAACCGATGCCGCTGCCAACGCAATGGGATTCAGGTAATGGCAAATCAGCGACATCGTCGGGCAATGAATAACGGCCGCGGTTTCACTCTGATTGAAGTCATGGTCGCCCTCGCCGTGGTTGCCATGGCGTTGCCTGCGATGCTCACGCTGGTGATGAGTCAGCTGGACGGTACCGTCGCCATCCGCGAAAAAACCCTGGCTTATTGGGTAGCGGAAAACGAACTCACGCGAATCCGGATGCAGCAGCGTTATTTTGACAACATGAAGTTGCCCGAGACGGATAAGGGCACGGTGACCATGGGCAGCATGCAGTGGTACTGGGAGATGACCCGGGAAGAAACCAGCATGGAGAACTTCTACCGGATTGAGCTGCTCGTGTATGCCGGCGGGCCGGTGAATCCCAACAGCTCGGGGACTTCACCATCCAGTACCGCGCGACGCAATCTGGCCAATAAAGAACCCATGGCGCGGCTGGCAGGATTTTTAAATGATTAAGCGACGGCATACAGCGGGGTTTACCCTGCTTGAAGTGTTGATCGCACTGGCCATTGCGGCGGTCATTGCGGCCATGTCGTACCAGGCCATCGAAGGTGCTACGGGCGGCGCGGAGCGAACCCGCACGGTCATGGCCGAGATCAACCAGATGGACCGCACCTGGCAAATCATTGCGGCGGATATGCGCCAGGTGGTTAAACCGGAAATAGAAAGTCGTGGACCGCGGTTTGAATTTAAGGCCGAGAGCCTTGAGCGGACCGGCGATGATGTTGAGCAGGTATTGATGACCTTCACCCGGCGTGGCTGGATTAACCCAATGGAACGTCTGCGCAGTGACCTACAGCAAGTCAGTTACCGCATCGCTGAGGGTAAACTCTGGCGTGACTATCTGCCGGAGCGCAATGTGCCAATAGATGAGCGTGATTTTGAGGAAACAGCGCTCAATCAGCTGCTGTTGGAAGGCGTTAAGGATGTGCAACTGCGCTTTCTTGCTCTTGAACAGGTGCAGCAGCGCGGCCCGAATGTTCTGGAAGGCCCTGATTACACCCGCGATTGGGAGCAGGTCTGGCCCAAGCCGGATCAGTTTGGGCAAATGAACATGCCGGCAGCGGTGGAGATCACCATTGAAGTTGAGGGGATGGGTGTCAGTGCGCGCCTCTTTGAACTTACACAGTAAATCCCAGACGGGTGCCGTATTGGTCATGGCACTGCTGATTGTGGCTGTGGTGGCGGGTTTAAGCATCAAATTTGCGGGGGATTATCAGCTGGGCCTGACTCGCGCGGAGGCTCGCTGGCACGGGGTTCAGGCAAGAGCCTATATGCTCGGAATGGAAAATGCGGCGCTGAAACTCCTTGAGGAGGCCGATGAGAATCCAACCGTGGATTATTTCGGCGAAGGCTGGGACACCGAAGTGCCATTTGAAATTGACGGCGGTTGGTTGCTGGCGCGGGCGGTGGATGCCAGTAGCGCAATTGATTTGAATTCATTGGGTGGTCACCGCCTGGGTGATCTACCGCTGACTGATCCGAATCGTTATACAGAGGCCCAGCGGCGTTTTATTCGCTTGCTGCAGACGTTTCCTGACTTGCCCATTCAGTTGGAAGAAGCCTGTCAGATCCTCGAAGCGATTGTGGACTGGATAGACGCGGATGATGAGGAGTCCGGCTTTGGTGGTGCCGAATCCTATTATTACCAAGGCCTTGAGATGCCTTACAACGCTGCCAATGGTCTCTTCAGGAGCGTGGATGAGTTGCGGATGGTGCGTTACATGACGCCAGAGTTGATGATGCTGTTGCGACCCTACATAACTGTGTTGCCATCAACAACGCCGCTTGGCGCCCCGCCCCCACCGCAGGGTCAGCCCCAAGGCGAACAGGGCGGGCAGGCCGGTCAGCAAGAGCCACCACCGGGCGGGCAGTCGGGCGGTGTGTCTACCATCAATGTGAACACGATGCCGCCCCACCTGCTGCGGACATTGAACAGCAAAAATATATTGGCGCCTTTAGGGGAGCTCGAAGCGGAGCAGCTGGCACAGGCAATTCCTCCGGATGGGTTCTACGAATCGATAGAGGCGTTTAAGGAAGGCTGGGACAGCGCTGTGGGGAACGGTGACTTCGATATGAGCGGTTTAGCGGTAAAAACGGATTACTTCTGGCTCTACATCCAAGTCGATCTGGTGGAACAGCGACGCGGTATGCAGAGTTTGATAAAGCGTAATGGCCAAAAGTTTCAAGTGGTGTTGCGCAACGATACCTACTGAGGAATACAACATCTGCAAACGGCGGATAACAACAAAATAGCAGCCCACTCAGGGGCTCGCATATAACAGGTGAAGCAAGGCGTTATGTCAGATCAACTTGTGCTCTATATCAATCGCGCCGCGGATATTTACCGCTGGTGCTGGCTCGATGCCAGCGGTCGCGCACTGACCGATACGGCCGGCAGCGGTGATCTGCAAGCCTTGGAAGCCAGCGTGGGGGCCGGCACCCATCAGGCCTGGCTTATTTTGCCGGGCACCAAGGTCATAACCCGCGAACTCGAGTACAACGAAAAAGAAAAGAAACATCTGCGTAACCTCCTGCCTTTCCAGTTGGAGGACAGCGTCATTGGCGATGTTGACCGTTTTCATTTCGCTCTGGGCCCGTTGAACAGCGGCAAAGTCTGTGTTGCATACATCGAGCGAGCCTGGTTTGAGCAGGTTTTTGAACAGTTAAAGAGCATCGCGGTAGAAGTATCCCATTGCTGGTCAGCGCCCCTCGCTCTGCCGCTCGCGGCCCCGGTGGTCCCACTTGAGGGGGCTGCTGATGCCGACACCACTGCCCGCGATCACTGGACGCTTCAGGTCCATGAAGGCGTGGTGATGGTGCGTTATACAACTCATCTGGGCTTCAGCGTGGATGTACCCCATGCGCGCCTGGCACTGCAAATGCTGTTGACCAAGCAGGAGCGTGTCGACCAGTTGCCCCAGCTGACATTGCGTGCAACCAACGAGCAGGATCTGCTGATATTGCGCGAAATCCTCCCGCCATCACTTATCGGGCAGGTCATCAGCGAAGTCATGGTGGACTTCTGGCAGCTTGATTACAGCAACGCCAGTATTGATCTTTGTCAGGGTGACTTTTCCCAGCGGTTGCCGATCGAGCGCTGGTGGCGTAACTGGCGTTCCGTGGCCACGCTGGCGGCGGTAAGTCTGGTGGTTTACATCGGGGTTCTGCTTTATCACATCCAGGTTCTGAAAAATGAGAATCTGGATATCCGGCGCCAGATCGAAGCGGTTTATCGCACCGTAGTGCCTCAGGGAACGCTGGTGGATGCGGAGCGCCAACTGACGGGCATGGCCCGCGAACTTCAGCCGGCCGGGCAATCCGCGCGCGCCATGGAGCTAATTGCTGAAGTACTGCCCTCTGTAAGTGGCAATGATTCCATCATCTTGCGCAGCATCCAGTACTCATCGGACACCAGTGAAATCAACCTCAACCTGCAGGCTAACGCGTTTAACTCGATTGAACAGCTGCGGGCTAATATCGAACAAAAAGGCTTGAAGGCAGAGCTACTCAGCTCAAGCGCTCAAGGCGAGATATTCTCGGCGCGCCTCAAGATCAGCAAACTCTAACTGACTACGCTTATGAACGAACTCCTGGCTCATTTCAGTCGTTTTAACCGTCGCGAGCAAACCACCATGCTGGTGGGTGGCATTGCGGTATTACTGTATGTCCTGTGGATTGCTGTGCTGTCTCCGCTGCAGGCCAAGCGCGATAACCAGATGCTGGCTAACGCCACCACCACGCAGTCATTGGGGCGAGTGAAGTTGCTGGCAGCGCAGATCCAGCAGTCCCGCAATCAAGGTGGCCAGTCCGCCGGGTCCGGTGAGAATATCAGCCGCTTGATCGATGCGAGCTTGCGGGCCAACAACCTGAGCATGAGCGGCTTCCAGCCCGGCACGGCCGGCGAAGTAAGGGTGCGACTGGACCGCGCGCCGTTTGAATCGCTGATGCAATGGCTCTACGACGTAGAGTACAAGCACAACATCGCGGTGCGCGACCTGTCCATCGCATCGACCAACGATCCCGGTCAAGTGACCGTCAATATTCGCATGCAAAAACACTAGGTAGTGGATAACAAAAACTATGGCGAGTCCAAAACAAGCCGCGCCGGCAAGACCGCGCAAGATGAACACCACGCTCTGGATTGCCCTAGGCATTCTGATTTGGTTGGTATTTGTCATCAGCCAGATCCCCGCCGTCTGGGGCGCTTGGTTCATGACGCGTGGCAGCGATCAGCTGGCATTGAGCGGCGTAAGCGGCAGCCTGTGGGATGGTCGCGCCAGCCTGGCCAGTGTCAAGGTCCAGGGCAAGGACTATTCACTCGGCGAGCTGCGCTGGGAGCTGCACCCGCTGTCCCTCATTACAATGAACCCCTGCGCCACCATCCACACCCGCCAGGATCGCCAGCAGATCGATGGCGAGGTCTGCAGTAGCCTGGGCGGCAGCACGGAATTGCATAATGCAGATATCACCGCGCCCGCTGCATTGTTCCAAGGCGCTTTACCTTTACCCTTCGATGGTCAGTTATCGGCACGCATTGAAGAGCTGGAAGTAGGCAACCAGCAGCTGCAAGCCTTGAGAGGAAATCTGACCTGGAGTTCCGCGCGCATCCATAACGGCAATAACTGGATGGAGCTGGGAAGCTTCGCCGCTGAGCTGTCTGAGGTGCCAGAAGGCGTCAGTGCCAATATCTTCAATATCGAAGGGCCGGTACAACTGCAGCTGCAAGCGGTGGTGGCGTTGGCTGGCGGCGGTACCGTTAAAGGTCAGTTCAGCATCAGCCAGGCCTTTGCTGAAGAAATTAATGCAAATGCCTGGATATCCATGTTCGCCCAACCCGAAGGCACCGACGAGGCTGGTAACAATCGCTACCGGGTCGACCTGAGTCTCTGATGTTCATTCGGCACTGGCCTTACACTAATAAAGCCAGTGCCCCGCTGACAGCTAATCCGATCTCCTCAAAAAGCTCCGCACTGCGCTGACCTCGCCTCTGCAGTGATTCATTCCCACCCATCCCCGTAGGTCGAATTAGCCAAAGGCGTAATCCGACAGGCATCTACCTACTCCAACAACCCCAACCTTTTCTCTCCTTCGAATAAGCCAACCCAAAATAATGCCCGCCGGTTCTCGCTAGCTACACCACCATACTTTCAAACTTCAAACTTCAAACTTCAAACTTCAAACTTCAAACTTCAAACTTCAAAC
>CAYUVQ010000023.1:0-7146 GCA_964448175.1 uncultured Cellvibrionaceae bacterium
TCCTGGCGGGTGATCTTGATCTGCATACCATCCGGGTGGGTCATGGCATCCGGCTCTTTGCACAGGTCCAGTAAGGTGCGGGCGACACGGCCAGTCACGTCAAGGAAAGCGAGGTCGCCGACCTTGCGGGTAGTGGCGCGCAGCCGGCGGGCCATCTGGCTGCCGAGTGCGAACAGAAATTCGGGGTGGGATTCGGAAATTTCCTGGAATTTGGCGTAGCTGATTTCCGCTACTTCACATTCCGATTTGGCGCGAACCCAGGCGCTACGGGAATCTTTTTCGTCAAAGAGACCCATCTCTCCGAAGAAGTCACCGTCGTTGAGGTACGCAACGATCATCTCGCGGCCTTCGTCATCCTCAATCAAGACAGTGACCGAACCTTTGACGATGTAATAAAGAGAATCACTTTTGTCGCCCGCGTAAATGATGGTGCTCTTGGCGGGATAACGGCGACGGTGACAATGGCTTAAAAACTCATCCACATTCTTAATGTGCGGTGTTAATGAGACAGCGACCAAGGTGGACTCCTGATTTAGCTTTATAGGATTTATCATTTGATATGGCGCGCATTATGACCAGAAACCAAAATGCGTACCAGTCGAGGCGGAGCCGGACTCCAAACTTTGTGATGCAGTTATAAGCCTAGAGTCACTGCTTGTCCATCGAAAGTTTAACTCAGCGCCGTTTGTACAGATTAAAGCGACATTGGCGCTTTATTGCAAGGCTCTGTGATAACCTTGCCGACCGAAAAAATCCAGAAACAGTAAAGGGTTGGAATATGCACGCGACAGTCAAATGGGTAGATGGCGCACAGTTTATTGGTGAATCAGGCAGTGGTCACTCGGTTGTGATGGATGGTCCGCCCGACCATGGCGGCCGTAATCTGGGGGTGCGCCCGATGGAGATGCTGCTGCTGGGGCTCGGGGGATGCTCGTCGTTTGATGTCATGAGCATTCTCACTAAAGCGCGTCAAGCGGTGACGGATTGCCGGGTAGAGCTTGAAGCTGAACGTGCGGAAGGGGTTCCTTCGCCTTTTACCAAAATCCATATGCAATTCATCGTTACCGGGAAAGACTTGAAGGAAACTCAGGTTAAGCGTGCCGTGGAACTGTCTGCCACCAAATATTGCTCAGCCTCCATCATGCTGGAAGCGGCGGGTGTAGAGATTACCCACAGCTACGAAATCCGCGCTGCGGATTGATTGCGGAGCGCACGCTTTTGGTTGTTATTCCAGACTGACGCCGCCCGGAGGGAGGCGCTTCTGCAGCTCCCGGGTCAGCGCTGGCACCAGATGGCGGTGGCGGGGATGCAGGTGGATGTAAGCAGATTGATGAAACAGCGTGCCGGCATGGTAAATCGGACTGGGTAACTCAGACGTGGCGATGATCCGTTTGACCGAGGCTTCAGAGATAATCAGCGCATCGATCCGGCCGGCGCTGAGCATCTTTATCCCAATGTCGCTGCTCACCGCGCGCTGCGCATCCCGTTGGCGCTCCGGCGTTAACAGGCTCTTCGTTTCGGAAGCCCCCTGCAGATAACCGAGCCGATATTTGCCGCTGTTCAACTCCTTCAGGTTGTCGATCCGGATATTCGGATCATTGCTCCATACCTGCAGGTCCGCGCTGGCAACCACCAGGTTGACCCGTATCAACCGTGAATCGGGCGAATTTTCCAGATAACGATAATCCCGCCCGCATTCACCATCACTTATGCCGTGATTCGCATCCTGTATCGAGCGCAATGAAGGGCGGTGGTGCATGGTGAAACCGTAGCCCAACGCGGCAAACGTATCGCGGTAGATAGCTTCGAGCTTGATGTAGTGGGTGGAATGCGGCGGCATCCAGCAGGAAAAAGTGATGTGCGGTGAATCCGCATAGCCAACGGCTGTGTAAAGCAAGGCCAAACACGGCAGCCAACGGTAGAGGCTTCGATGGATGAGCATGATGAGTATCTTTATCGGTATGAATTGCCCAAGTTTAGCACTCACCCAGCCAAGCGCGAATTTGACGTCAACTTAGCCGCCGAAAACGCGGCTCAGATGCGATAGCTGGTCAAGGTCATGGCTTTGGATACCAGCGTCATTGCGACTTTTACCGGCCCCGGAAAATCCATGCCTCCCGCAGCAAGAGCGGCGTCAGCGTGACGGGCTTCGTCTTTCAGCATCTGCTCGACCACGGCACGGCTGCGTGAATCCTGTTCGGGCAGTTTGGAGAGGTGGCTTTGGAGGTGGCGGCATACCTGGTCCTCGGTGGCGGCGACAAAGCCGAGGCTTACCCGATCGCTGACCAGACCGGCGCCAGCGCCGATGGCAAATGACAAGCCATACCACACCGGGTTGAGATAACTGGTATGACTGCCCAGCTCATCAATTCGTTGCTGACACCAGACGAGGTGATCGACTTCCTCCGCTGCTGCTTTCTCCATCTCCACCCGCACATCCGGCAGCTTTGCGGTCAACGCCTGCCCCTGATACAGCGCCTGGGCGCAGACTTCGCCGGCATGATTCACCCGCATCAGTCCTGCCGCATGACGGCGTTCTTCAGCACTTAGTTCGGCTTCCTGCAGATGAATGGCAGGGGAGGGGCGTTCTGCTGTCAGGTCACTGGCACCGGCCAACGTACGTAACGCGCGGTCCGCCTGCACAATCAGGCGATCTACGAAGTTGAGCTGAATTCCGGGCATGATGAGCCTCCTCAGGCGGCGTGAACATTTCGGCATTGTAACGAAAAACGCCAGCGGCAACAGTGGTCCATGACACGATGGGCCAGCCGGCCGTTGGAACATTTATTGTCGACCTGCTGATCAATAGATATAGTCGTATCTACAATAAAGCCGACGCCGCCCATAGGAGAGTCAATAATGCACATTTGCCGCTTCCCTTATCACGCTTTTGTCACGGGCCTGCTCCTCATAAGCAGTATCCACGCTATAGCGGAGCCGGTTGAACAGCCGCTTTACCGTGATCTTGAGCGCCCCTTCGAAGCGCGTGCCGCTGACCTCGTTGCCCGAATGACTCTGGAAGAAAAGATCGGGCAGATGATGAACGATGCTCCGGCAATTCCGCGGCTGGGGGTGCCCGCCTATGAATGGTGGAACGAAGCGTTACACGGTGTTGCCCGCGCCGGTTCAGCCACTGTCTTCCCTCAGGCCATCGGTTTGGCGGCCACCTTTGATCCCGCGTTGATGAGTGATGTTGCTGAAGCCATCAGCGATGAGGCCCGGGCCAAGCACCATGAATTTGCCAACCGAGGGCTGCGTCTGCGCTATCAGGGGCTGACCTTTTGGTCGCCCAACGTCAATATCTTTCGCGACCCACGCTGGGGACGCGGCCAGGAGACCTATGGAGAAGATCCGTATCTCACGTCGTTGATGGGCATTGAATTCGTTAAAGGTCTGCAGGGTGAGCACCCGAAGTACCGCAAACTCGATGCGACGGCCAAACATTTTGCGGTGCACAGCGGGCCGGAGGCAGACCGTCACTATTTTGATGTTCATCCCAGTGAGCGGGATCTGTACGAAACCTACTTGCCCGCATTTCAGGCGCTGGTGCAGGAAGCAGATGTAGCCTCGGTGATGGGTGCCTACAACCGTGTATACGGTGAATCCGCCTCTGCAAGTCAGTTGCTGTTGATCGACATTTTGCGCAAGACGTGGGGGTTTGATGGGTATGTGGTGTCGGATTGCGACTCTATTGAGGATATTTTTCTTTATCACAAGATCGTTTCCACCGCTGAAGCTGCTGCGGCACTCGGGGTGAAAAACGGTACCGAATTGAACTGCGGACGAACCTACGAAGCGCTACTCAAAGCGGTCCAGCAGAACATGATCAGTGAAGCTGAGATTGATGCGGCGCTGACACGCCTGATGTACACCCGGTTTCGCCTGGGCATGTTTGATCCTGTCGAACAGGTGCCTTACGCGCAGATTCCTTACACCGTTAATCAGGCGCCGGAACACGACGAGCTGGCTCGTCGGGCAGCACAGGACTCGATGGTGCTGTTGAAAAATGCGGGCACCCTCCCGTTGTCCAAAGATATTAAACGTATTGCCGTCATCGGACCTACCGCTGACGACGTGATGTCCTTGCTTGGCAATTACTACGGCACACCAGCGGCACCGGTGACTGTGTTGCAGGGGATTCGCGCGGCAGTGTCTGCGAACACCGAAGTACTTTACGCCCGCGGTGCGGATCTGGTGGAAGGTCGCGAAGAACCGCGCGCAGCACCTGTTATTGAACCGGCCTTTTTGCGGCCGGCCGGTGATGCGAGCCAACAAGGATTAAGGGGCGAATATTTTCGCGGGATGGAGCTGAATGGCCAACCGGTGTTAACCCGTATTGATCCGCGCGTAGCCTTCCGCTGGGATCGAGGCGCGCCGACGGATGATCTGGTGGCACGCGGCGAACTGGCATTAACTCAGGGGCTGGCGGGGGATCACTTCAGCGTGCGCTGGTCTGGAGAATTACTGCCGCCGGTCAGTGGCCATTACGAATTAAATGTCGGTGCTAACGACGGCTTCCGCTTAATGCTCAACGGCGAAACACTTATTGACGCTTGGCAGCAGGCTGAGCGTGTGCATAGCAAAAGCGCTTTTGTTGATCTTGAAGCGGGGAAAGCGTATCCCATCACGCTGGAATATTTTGAAGATATCCGTGATGCGGAAGTCCGGTTGTCCTGGCGTATGCCCGGGGCCAAAACACCCTACGAAGAAGCCATGGCCGCCGCGCAGGCAGCAGAGGTCATTGTGTTTGTGGGCGGCCTCACTGGCGATGTGGAAGGTGAAGAAATGAAAGTAAGCTATCCCGGTTTTGCCGGTGGTGATCGCACGGATCTGCGCCTGCCCGCACCGCAGCAGAAACTGTTGGAGGCGCTGCAGAAAACCGGTAAGCCGGTGGTGCTGGTGTTGACCACGGGTTCGGCATTGGCGGTAGATTGGGCGCAGGAAAAACTTCCCGCAATCCTGTTGGCCTGGTATCCCGGTCAGCGTGGCGGCAATGCTGTTGCGGATGTCCTGTTTGGTGATGTGAATCCAGCGGGACGGTTACCGGTGACGTTCTATAAAGCCGATGAAAAGCTTCCACCGTTTGAAGATTATGCAATGAAGGGCCGCACCTATCGTTACTTCGAGGGCAAGCCCCTATATCCCTTTGGTCACGGCTTGTCCTACACCCGTTTTCAGTATTCGGGATTGAAACTGGATAAACGAAAAGTGAATGCCGAAGGTGAGGTGACAGTATCGGTGCAGGTAAAAAATACCGGCAAACGCGCGGGCGATGAGGTAGTACAGCTTTACGTTCATCCGCTGGACCCGCAGCGTGAGCGAGCGCGACAGGAACTGCGCGGCGTTGAGCGTATTACGCTGCAACCAGGTGAGAAGCGGCGCGTGACTTTCACGCTTAAACCTGCCCGAGACTTCACGCATTACGATGATGAGAAAAATCGCTACGCCGTAGACGCCGGTCGCTACGAAATCCAGATTGGTGCGTCCAGCCAGGATCTGCGGCAACGACAGATCCTGACAGTAACGGCACCCTGAACCGGGGATTGCAAGTTCATTGGCTTCATTGCATGCTTGCGCGCTGATCGTGTAAATGAGGGCGCCAGTGTGCAAGATGCCAATGAACTGAAACATATTCTCGATTCCCGCATTCCGCTGGTGGTAATCGAAACTTTCGAAGAAAAAAAAGCGCTTGATGTTTTACTGCAGGTCGCGAATAAACACGGCAAGGATCTGCAACGCTGGTCGGTGACCGATGGTTTAACGCGTATGACGTTTGGTCCGCAATTGGTGCCGCGCGGCAGCGACCATAACAGTGCGGAAGACGCGTTGAAACATATTAAAAGTCAGACGCAACCGGGCATCTACGCCTTATGCGACCTGCATCCTTTTCTGGATGATCAGCCTAATGTTGTGCGCTTGCTTAAAGACATCGCACTGAATCATTTCGCGGTTCCTCACACACTGGTTCTATTAAGTTATCAGTTACGCTTGCCGCCTGAGCTGGCGCGCTACAGTGTCTCTTACACGCTCAGTTTGCCCACCGATGACAAATTGATGGAAATTATTCGTGAAGAAGCCAAAGACTGGTCCGAACGTCATGGCGGGGCGCGGGTAAAAACCGATAACCTCACACTGAAGAAACTTGTCAGTAATCTGCAGGGGATGAGTGTGAGCGATGCGCGGCGTCTGGTACGCGGTGCGATCTGGAATGACGGCGCCTTAACGGAAGACGATCTGCCGCGCATTAACAAAGCGAAGTTTGCGTTGCTGGATATGGAAGGCGTAATGAGCTTTGAACCTCAGAGTGAAAATTTCTCCCAGGTGGGCGGTTTACACAATCTTAAGCGCTGGTTGATGGCACGTCGGGAGGCCTTCAACGGTGAAAATGGCAGTCTGGATCGCCCGAAAGGCATTTTGCTGCTGGGGGTGCAGGGCGGTGGAAAAAGCCTCGCTGCAAAAGCGGTGGCCAGTCTGTGGGGCATCGCGTTGCTGCGGCTGGATGTGGGCGCACTCTACAATAAATATCACGGCGAAACCGAACGTAATTTGCGCGAAGCATTAAAGCTTGCGGATGCTATGTCGCCCTGTGTGCTGTGGCTTGATGAAATCGAAAAAGGCATGAGTCAGGGCAGTAATGACAACGGGACCTCGCAACGTTTGCTGGGCACCCTGTTAACCTGGATGGCGGAGCGTCGCACCCGGGTCTTTATCGTGACAACCAGTAATGACATCAGCCAGTTACCGCCGGAGTTGATTCGTAAAGGCCGCTTGGATGAAATATTTTTTGTCGATCTGCCTGATGCTGATGTACGCAAAGATATTTTTGCGATTCACCTGAACAAGCGAAATTGTCTGGCGGAGCAGTTTGACCTGGAGCAATTGTCGGTGGCCAGCGAAGGCTTTTCCGGCTCCGAAATTGAGCAAGCCATTGTCGCCGCGCTTTATAACGCTGCTGCACAAAACAAGACGGTAGATACGCAGTTGCTGCTCCAGGAAATCGCCTCCACCAGCCCGCTGTCGGTGGTGATGGCAGAGCAGATTAATCAGCTGCGTCTCTGGGCCGCCGACCGAACGATTCCGGCGTGAGGGATCAGCGTTGGGGTCAATCGGTGCGGATCGGTGTCGGATTACGCTGCTGCGCCGCTA
>CAYUVQ010000023.1:7246-11605 GCA_964448175.1 uncultured Cellvibrionaceae bacterium
CCCACGCTTTCCATCACAACCAACGTCTGACCTGCCTGCACCCGTGATCCTTCGCTTTTCAATATTCGGGTAACCGTGCCGGTGCAGGGAGCGGTGATATTAATTTCCATCTTCATCGACTCGAGAATCAACAACAAATCACCAGCGTTGACGGTCTGGCCCGGTTGAATCTGCGCTTGCCACACGCTGCCGGATACGGAGCTGTCTACGCAGATTGCTCCTTCGGGAATGTCGTCTTCCGTCGTTTCTTCGACCACTGTTGCGGGCTCATAGTTAAACTGGCCGTTGGCATGCCAGCGCGCCAGTTCTTCCGCAAAAGCCCGCTCACGTTGTTGGGTGAAGTCGGCAATTTCCGCAGCGTTTTGTGCAATAAACATTTCATATTCTTTCAAACTGAAGCGGCTTTCTTCAATGCGTAACGGATAACGTCCCTGCGGAAAATCGCGGCGAATAGTTTGCAGTTCTTCGTGGGACACTTCATAAAACCGGATTTGATCGAAGAAGCGCAACAGCCAGGGTTCCGCAAATTCTTTGGTCTGACGATAACGGTTCCACATTTGCAGCGTGCGGCCAACGAACTGATAACCGCCGGGGCCTTCCATACCGTAAACGCAGAGATAAGAGCCACCAATTCCCACGGAATTTTCAGCGGTCCAGGTGCGGGCGGGATTATATTTCGTGGTCACCAGGCGATGACGCGGATCAACCGGGGTTGCAACCGGCGCCCCGAGATAAACATCCCCCAGCCCCATCACCAGATACGACGCACTGAACAAAATATCTTTCACATCCTGAATGGAGTCCAAGCCATTTATCCGGCGAATGAACTCAAGATTGCTGGGGCACCAGGGCGCGTTGGCGCGCACCGATTGAATATATTTCTGAATCGCCTGCTGACAGGCTTCGTCGTCCCAGCTTAAGGGGAGATGAACGATGCGTGAAGGAACTTTCAATTCCCCCAGTTGCTGAGTCAGTTCCTGTTCGCCGCGCTGCAGGTGGTCAAGCAGTTGTGCCAGTGACACGGTCTGACTGTCGTAGTGTATCTGCAAAGAGCGAATGCCCGGTGTAAGCTCGCGCAGCCCTGGCAGCGAATTTTTTTGCAGCCACTGCATCAAGGCGTGAGCGCGAAAACGCAGTTTAATATCCAGCTCCTGCGCGCCGTATTCCACCAACAAAAAGTGATCGCCCGCAACACGATAAAGAATATCCTCACCAAAATTTACGGCGCTTAAGCGTTTTACAATGGGGGAGGGCAGCTCCTTCACTGCAACGGTGGACGTTGATGCACCGCGCAGATTTCTCAGCTGATGTTTTTGCTCTGCCTCGAGAGCAACGGCGGTCTCAACAGTTACGGGAATGAAGCGAATCTTGTCACCGGCCCGCAGTTGTCCCAGTTTCCACAAGTCAGCGGTGATCACTGTCGCGGGACAAACAAAACCACCAAGAGATGGTCCATCCGGACCGAGAATAACCGGCATATCACCGGTAAAATCCACCGTGCCGAAGGCGTAAGCATTATCGTGAATATTGGAGGGATGCATTCCCGCTTCACCGCCAGATGTGCGCGCCCATTGCGGTTTAGGACCGATCAGGCGCACGCCGGTGCGGCTGGAGTTGTAGTGCACTTTCCAATCGTGAGCAAAAAAGCTTTCGATGTCTTTGTCAGTAAAAAAATCCGGTGCACCGTGCGGGCCGTAAATAACGCGCAGCTGCCAGTCATTGGAAATCTCCGGCAACAACGCGGCGGGGCATTGGGAGAACGGTTCACGAAGATGGCAATGATGTTTATCCAACGTAAGCACGTCGCCAGTGCGCAACGCGCGGCCGTTATGTCCACCGAACTGACCGAGCGTAAACGTTGCTTTCGCCGCGAGATAATCCGGACATTGAATGCCGCCCGCGACACACAGATAGGCTCGCGCACCGCGTTCAGTAATGCGGCCCAGATAAAGTTGTTGACCGGCCGCAATGTCGATTACGTTGTAATGCGCGATCGGTTTGCCATCCAGTTTTGCTTCGATGGTCGCACCAGTAAGTACGATGGTCGTGGCGCACGTGAATTTTAGGAGTGGACCTTGCAACGTGATCTCTAACCCCGCTGCGTCATCGCCATTATTCAGCAGGCGATTACCAAGGCGGAAGGAATAATTATCGAACGGGCCGGATGTTGGCACGCCGACATGCCAGTAGCCACAGCGACCGGGATAATCCTGAATGGTGGTTTGCGTTCCGCCTTGAAGAACCTCAATGCGCGCCGGTTGATAAATGAAATGATTTAAATAGCGCGTCGTCATTTTTCCTTGCGACAGCATGTCATCCTGTAGCAGCGCACGCAGATAATCGAGATTGGTTTCAATCCCATAGAGCGTGGACTCTTTGAGTACCGCAGACAGTTTTTCCAATGCGGCGGCGCGGCACGGAGCCTGCACAATAACCTTGGCCAGCATGGGATCAAAATAAGCCGGCACTTCAATACCGCTTTCGATCCAGTGATCAATACGCACGCCGGCTTGTTCGGCAGGCCAGCGCACCTGACTGAGCAATCCGGCGCAGGGTTGGAAACGTTGCGCTGGATCTTCAGCATAGACGCGTACCTGAATCGCGTGGCCGGTAGGCGTTAACCGACGGCGCAATACCTCCAGGTCGCCCAGCACCCCGGCAGCCTGACGCAACATCCACTCCACCAGATCCACGCCCCAGACTTCTTCCGTCACTCCATGTTCAACTTGCAGGCGGGTATTCACTTCAAGGAAATAAAATTTTTCTTCCTGCGTGTCGTAAATAAATTCAACCGTTCCGGCGTTGCGATAACTTACCGAAGCCAGCAGCTGCTCCGCCGTGCGTTGCATGGCGGCGCGCTGCGGTTCCGGCAAGTTGGGGGCGGGACATTCCTCCACCACTTTTTGATTGCGGCGCTGACTGGAACAATCGCGCTCGCCAAGGGCGACGGCGTTGCCCTTTCCGTCGCCAAAAATCTGTACCTCAATGTGGCGTGCCGCCGCGATAAATTTTTCCAGAAAGACTCCATCGTCGGAAAAATTATTTGCGCCGAGTCGTTTGACGGTGTCGAAGGCTGCTGCGAGTTCAGCTTCACTCTGGCACAGCTGCATTCCGATGCCGCCGCCGCCCGCCGTACTTTTTAGCATCACCGGGTAGCCGATAATCGCGGCGGCCTGTTTTGCTTCGGCAATATTGCGCAACAGCTCAGTGCCGGGACATAACGGTACGCCCGCCGCCTGCGCTAATTCCCGTGCTTTATGTTTTAAGCCGAAGGTCACCATCTGTTCGGCAGTTGGGCCGATAAAAACCAGCCCGGCCGCTTCGCATTCGGCAACAAAGCCCGCGTTTTCACTCAGAAAACCGTAACCGGGGTGAATTGCCTGCGCGCCTGTTTGTTGCGCAATCGTGAGAATTTTTTTGCGATCCAGATAGGTTTTTGCTGCAGCACCTTCGCCAAGGCAAAACGCTTCATCAGCCAGTCGTACATGCAGCGAATCGCGATCTGATTCGGCATAAACAGCTACTGATTGAATGTTGAGTTTTTTTAAGGTGCGAATAATGCGTACAGCGATAGCGCCACGGTTGGCTATAAGAACTTTGGTAAACATGTTCAGCTCCAGCGGGTCGTCCCGCGGGGTTGTATACGACAGTGGCCGTCCACTGAAGATGAAAACGGAATTAGTTCCAGATCAGAATTTCAATAGGCGTCGGGCGGTAACCATTGCAGGGATTGTTCAATTGCGGGCAATTGGAAATCAGCACAACAACATCCATCTTTGCGGTGAGCTCGACATATTTTCCGGGCGCAGAAATACCATCGGCAAATGTTAGGCCGCCGTCGCGGGTAACCGGCACATTCATAAAAAAATTGATGTTGTGGGTAATGTCGCGTTTGCTGATACGGTATTCCGGATGCTCTGCCACAGCGAGCATCCAGCTGTCGCGGCAGGCGTGCATGCAGCGCTTTTCCAAGCTGTAACGCACGGTATTGCTTTCGGTGGCGCAGGCACCGCCAAGGGTATCGTGGCGGCCGCAGGTGTCGGCGACTATCTCGATCATTTCGCGGTTGTTATTGGAAAGTAATTTGCTGCCGCCGCTGAGATATAAATTTCCCTGGGCGCGAATGGTATCCATCGCGCTGTAGCGTTCGCCAGGATTTTGCGCGTTGTAAAATAAAACGTCAGCGGCCTGATTGCCTTCGAGGTCGACCAGGCGCACAGTCTGGTTTTGTTTGATTTCTCCGAGAAAATAATCGCCGGCGCCGATCCTGTGACGAGCGGCGGCTTGTTCTGGGTTGCGGTGACTTTCTATCAGCATGATGAATGCTCCTTGGGTTGGATCAGGTGCGATGCGTTATTT
>CAYUVQ010000023.1:11705-20298 GCA_964448175.1 uncultured Cellvibrionaceae bacterium
GTCACGGGTGGGGCTTTGCCGAGTTGGACGTTGATTGGTTTGAATGGATACTGCTCGGCCTGGTTAAGTGGGTGTGGACAGGTGTGTAAGATTACCAGCGTGTCCATTTCAAATCGTAAGGTCACGCTTTGGCCGGGGCGATGAGTGGGTTCTAGAAAAATATTGCCTGCATCGTCGCTCACCACTTTGCTGAACCAGTTGATGTTGGCCGCCATGTCCGCCGCGCTTAAACCGTATTTTGCAAGCTCCACTAAAAACGCATCGTAACCATTCTGTAACCACTCGTTGCGTTGCGTCTGGTAATCGCGCTTGCCCCATCTTTTTTCCACAAGTGCTGCGTTGCTGTTGCCGCACACGGTATCGTGCCAGTGGGTATCGTCGGCAATAATCGATGCGAATATTCTGCCCATATCGGAATACAGACAGTTACCCTGTTGTAACTTGAAGGTGTGCTGGCATTTCAACGTGTCCGGTGCGTTGTAGCGCTCCAATAGGTTGCGCGGATTGTAAAACAGCATGCCGACGTTAGCCCCGCCTTCGATATCAGTTAAATGCATCAATGAACCGCGCCGCATTTCCAATGACCAGTGGGCATTACCGGGTAGCTGGGTGGTGTAATAAATGTCGTTCATGATGTGAGCTCTTCCTGTTCGGTTAAGACTTGCAAATCGTTGGCTGCGAAATTTTTCTGACGGGTGATGGGTAAGTCGTAAGTAATGTTTGCACCGTAAGCGGTGGGCGCCTGACTGTCACGGCGCAGTTTGTCAAAGACCCACAAACGTGTACCGAGATAAAATCCTTCACTTAAATCGTGGGTTACCATAAACACCGTCAGCTGATGTTCTTCCCAGAGTTTTAATACCAGTTGATGCATGTCCGCACGAATGCCGGGATCAAGAGCGCCGAAGGGTTCATCCAACAACAAGATCCGTGGTTGCCGGATTAACGCTTGGGCGATGGCGAGCCGCTGCTTCATACCCCCGGATAATTCATGAGGATAACGGTGTAAAGCCGGTGTTAAACCCACGGTGTCGATCAGTGCTTTAGCTTCATCCTCCGCGCGGCGTTTTGCCCCGCCAAATAATTTACCCAGCAGCGAGGACCGTTCAAACTCCCGCGCGAGGATCACGTTTTGTAAAACGGTAAGATGCGGGAAGACGGAGTACTGCTGGAACACAATGCCGCGCGATTGATCCGGCTCAGCGGGGATGGGTTTGCCGTCGAGCAGGAGTTCGCCGGCAGAGGGCGACTCCATGCCCAACAGCAATTTTAAAAATGTACTTTTGCCGCAGCCCGACGTGCCGACCATAGTGATAAATTCACCGGCATTAACCTGTACATTCATGCGTTCCAGTACGATGTTATCGCCGTAGCGCTTCCACAAGTTCTTGGCCTGAATCATGGAAGTTGGTTTCATCGGGTTGCCTCCTGATGATGCCAGGGAAAGCAGCTTTTGCTGATTCTGTTGAGCAACCAGTCCAGTAAAAATGCGAGAAAAGTGATCCAGGCTACGTAAGGCAATATCACATCCATAGACATATAGCGACGAACCAGAAAGATGCGATAACCCAGACCATCGGTCGACGCAATAGCTTCGGCGGCGATTAAAAATAACCAGGCAGTACATAAAGATAAACGCACCGAACTAATCAGGCGCGGCAGCATTTGCGGGATCAGTACGCGCATAAGAATATGCCAGCTGGATGCACCTAGGGTTTGCGCTTTTACCAGTTGTTCCAACGGAATTTCCTGAGTGCTGCGCTGAATATCCCGCGCAATAAACGGCGCTACACCAATCACAATCAATGCAACTTTAGAAAGCTCGCCCAGACCAAATACGATAAACAGCACCGGTAAAATGGCCATGGGCGGGATCAGCGAGATCACCGTCAGCAGGGGTGCGAGAGGTGCGTAGATGGTCGGGATCGCGCCGGTGAGGATGCCGAGCGAAAAACCAAGCAGCGCGGCAATGCCCACACCTAAGGCGAGCCGCTGCAGGCTGCTGGCGGTGTCCTGCCAGAACAGGTATTCACCGGTCCGCTTGCTTTCTTCAAAGGCGAGATTGTTAATGGCGCTACCCATCTGCGTAAATGCTGGGAGCAATTTGTCACTCGGATTTTCTGCTAACCGCGCATCGGAAGCGATGATGTAAACCAACAGGATGACCGCAAAAGGCAGGATGCCCAGCAAGACTCTGGCGGGTTTGGTGGGGGTAAAATTTATCAGCCGTTTCATAATAATCCTGTCAGTTTTATTGGCGGGATGTTTGGTGCTTTAAACACGGTTTTAATTTCTTTGTCGGATTACGCTTCGCTAATTCGACCTACTTGCTTTGTTGGATTACGCTGTGTTAATTCGACCAACCTGGTTTGTCGAATTACGCTGCGCTGATTCGACTTACTTGTTTTGTCGGATTACGCTGCGCTAACCCGACCTACGTGTTGCTTTCGTTGATTTACAATTTGCCGTCGGCGGCCAGTTGCATGTAGGTGGTGTCGAAGCGCAATTTGATATTTTCTGGATTGCCGTAGATTCCTTGTGGGCCGGCGACGCCGATGAAGGTTGCGTCTGGTGCGCCGTCACCGAGCAGGCCGTGATGGAAAGAAAACTCGGAAACTTTTTGCATCGTCGTCAGCAATTCCTTGCTGTTCACCAGCGCGAGTGCATCGGTGGGTTGGTAGAACATCCTGGTGCTTGCGAGTTGCGCTTCGTAACCTGCCAGGTCAGTTCCTGATGCAACGGCCATGGCCGTGCGTGCGGCAACGCCAGTTTTATCTTCTGCACCCATCAGGCTCATGATTTCGTACCAAGCGCCGACTAATGCTTTACCGAGCTCGGGATTTTTTTGCAGGGTGGTGGTGTTGATAATCAGCAGATCCATGATCTCGCCGGGGATCTGCGAAGAGTCAAAGACTTTGGTGCTGGCAGGTTGCGTAAGAATTTCGCTCAGCAGGGGGTTCCAGGTAGTGACGGCGGTGACATCTTTAGTACCGAACACCGCCACCATATCCGCATCAGAGGTATTGACGACTTTAATATCCGATTCTTTCAGTCCGACGGTTTCGAGCCCCCGCGCGAGCAGGTAATGAGACACGCTCAGCTCAACCAGATTAACTTTCTGGCCTTTAATATCCTCCAGGGTTTTGCCCGCGCCTTTTAAGACGACGCCATCGTTGCCATTGGAAAAATCACCAACGATCAATGCAGTGCTGTCGACACCACCCGCAGCAGGGATGGTCAGCGCGTCCATGTTGGTCATGCTGCACGCGTCAAACTGACCGGCGGTGTATTGATTGATGGATTCGATGTAATCGTTGATCTGGGTGACTTCAATTTCGATGCCGTATTTCTTCGCCCACTTATCAATAATTTTCTGTTCGGCGGCGTAACCCCAGGGCATCCATCCGACGTAGATAGACCAGCAGATCTTGAAGGGTTCTGCCGCAGCGGCAGAAGCAGAAAAGAGCAGCGCGATGATGAGCATAGTCAGGCGCGACATGGCAAACCTCCAGTAGGTTACATCGGTTTTAGGAGCACTCTGGCTGCAGCTGCGCAGGCAGCTTTAACAGGCCATTGGTCTCCCGGGCTTTTGTCCCGCCGTGTAACCCCAAAAAATCAACCGGTAAGAAACACGCCGACTGGCGCAAAAACTGTCGATTTTTTTTACTTTGAGGTCGAAAGCTCTCGGACCAGGCGCTGCTTTCAACAGCCGGAACCCTAGCTTTCTATTGCAATTTGTCTTTCGTCCTGAACACCCAGAGTGCGGACAAGTGATTCGCCATAGCATTTAGCAATATGAGTACCAGCTTGCTTATAACGCTGTAAAACAAAGACTTCTTTACAACTTCGACGAAAAATTTGAAACGAAGCAGATGGGTAATGAGATATTTTGGTGCACAGCGTAACGGGGGATGTAATGTTCTGGTGCAAACACTTGTGACGTGTAATTCAATAAAAAGTGGAGTGGCTTCACATATTGGAGTGAAAATTGCTCCACATTTGACGCCGTTGCGAAGCGCGTAATAAACACTTATTCGCAATCGTTCAGGCACTGGGTTGTTCTATGAAAAACGGTTTGGCACGCAAGCTGTGACTTTTGTCGCATCCAATAGCGGAATCTGCACAAGCTGTTTATATTGACGCCATGCGGCGCAGAGAGGTGCCACCGGCATGCAACCCAGTCAAAGGTACAAAAAGTACAGGGTTGAATATGAATATTACGGATATGCGCTTTGGAAAATTCTTCACCAACAAGACGGGTAGTGACACCCGCATGCGGAAACAGCCGATGACACCTATATTAACCGAGCAGCAAGTCGTTCAGCATCTTAAACATTGCCGGGATCTCACACGCAGTTTTGCCTCTCGGGTTTTCACCAGTTTCTGGCAGCAGTGGCTCCGGGTGATGGTCGAACACGCCGAAGCCGCCCGCTCCAATAAAGAACAGGTCGCCTTATACGAAGTCCGTAATCTGCTCAGCGCTGTACAGCAGGCAGCAGAGCATGAATTCAGCCAGCACCTGGGCAACGGCTTCGTCAAATTCAAGAACAGATCACTTAACACGCTCACGGGCGAAGAACGTTTCCGCGGGGACATATTGTCATTGGTGGAGCATTCCGACCTGGAAGAAACCATCGCCATTACCTCCATTACCCATCGCGCTGATGCTCTGCACGCGGAGCTATTGTGGGCGCTTCATCAACGTCTGGCACTGCTCAATGATGGCGAGAAAATTGATGATCGCAGCAATCCGGCCAGCCCGGTGCAGTTCTGCGAAGCCTTGCGTAAAGTGCTTGCCAGCCTCGAGGTCGATGTGAAGACCCGGCTTATCGGCTACAAGATCTTTGATCAGGAAATCATTGGCAAACTGGATGCGCTGTACGAGGAGATGAATCATTACCTGATCGCCAATGAGTTGTTGCCTAACCTGAAATGCGTAGTGGTTAATCAGGAAGGGGCTGCGGCTGCAGAGCAGGGAGCACCCGTCGCAGAAACAGAAGGCAAGAATGTGATGGACGAAAGTCAGCCGCAACGTCGCGCCAGCGACCGCCTGTTGACCGGCGAGCTGAGCCCAGGGGATGTGCAGTATCAATCCAGCCTGTTCGGGGCTATCCGCGTGCTGCAAGCCCATGTTAATCAGCATGTGGCCGGCAGTATTCCCCAAGCATTCACCGCCCGGCAACTGCTGCATGCCAGCGGTATGGGCAATGGCGATCCGGCCATCCTGAACACACCGGTGCAGCCGGCGCAGGTTCTTAATAATGAGCAGCTGGTCGATGTACTGCAAAATCTGCAGGTCCAGGCATTAAGTACGACGCAACAGGTGATGGCGGCGAATCCTAATCCCATCAATCTCAATCTGGTTGCGCTGCCGCCGCAGACTGGTGGCGATATCAGCGTACAGATGCTGCAGCAGATTGCCGCTCAGAGCGAAGACGGCGCGGTGACCTCCACTGATATGCAGACCATTGATCTGGTGGGGATGCTGTTTGAATACATGCTCTCCGATGATCATCTGCCGGATTCCATCAAGGCACTGTTGAGCTACCTGCACACGCCCTTCCTCAAGATTGCGTTTATCGATAAAGGATTTTTTGAGCAGCCCGAACACCCGGCGCGTATTCTGTTGAACAGCCTGGCGGAAGCGGGGGTGCGCTGGGTGGGTAACGACGGCAGCGAGCAGCACGACATCTACGCCAAGATCAAGGCCACCGTGTTTCGCCTGTTAGCCGAATTCAAGAACGATGTGCGTATCTTCGCGGAACTGTTGCTGGAATTTAACGCCTACACCAACAACGTCTCCCGTCGTCAGGAACTGATGGAGCGACGCGCCATGGAAAAAGTGCAGGGCGAAGAAAAACTGCGGGAGGCGAAATTGCAGGTCAACCAGGAAGTCCGCAGCCGCACTGATCAGCGCGAACTGCCGTCGGCTGTTTTGCTGCTGTTATTGCAGCCCTGGTCTGACTACATGTCGTTTGTCCTGTTGCGTTATGGTGATAATTCCGACAGCTGGCGCTACTCGCTGGAGGTAATCGATCAGTTGCTGTGGAGCATCGAACCCAAAACGCTGCAAATCGACAAACAGCGGCAGATTGAGCTGCATGTGCCGCTGATGGCGGCCCTTGAACGCGGCTTTGAAACCATCGGTTACGAACAGGGCAAAGGCCGCAAGTTAATAGAAGCGGTGATCTCATTGCAAAAAATGGCGCTGCAAAGTCGCAAGGCAGAACCAGCACCAGCGCCAATGCGGACTAAACTGGAAAGTATGGCGGCCGAGAAAGCCGGACAAATGGTTGCCGCCAACGACCCGGTCACGCCGGAAGAAGCCAAGATTGTGGATAGCCTGAAGATGATTGAGTTTGGTACCTGGTTTGAATTCGAAGGTGGCAAACGTCTGAAAGTAGCCTGGTACAACAAGAAGACCCAGCATTACATGCTGGTAGATCAGCAGGGGCGCAAAGTGTCCCTCAGTGCCGGACTGCAACTGGCACGCGACATGATCGCGGGCAAGGCAAAGATCATCATCGGCAGCACCAAGCCTTTCTTCGAACGTGCACTGGAAAACATTTACCACACGCTCAATGAGCGTGCAGAGACGTTAAAGGTCGGGAACGCCCCCTAATGACAGGAATAACCAATGATCGGGCGCTTGCGCGCTACGGTATCAATGCCGCGATTGATGTATATGACAACTTGCGTGACGTATACATCGGTCGCCTGGTCAACATCCACACCGAAGGTCTGATGATTATCGGCGATGCGCGCTTGCAGGAAGACAAGCTCTATAAGCTCGACCTGCACTTGCCCATCCAGGTCAACGGCCGCAACTCCATCCACGTCGGCGTGGACTGCCTGTGGACCCGCAACGCCGACTACAACGGTAAACACTGGGCGGGGTTCAAGATTATCGACATCTCGCCCCAGGGCGCCGATGATATCGAGGCCCTGGTAGAGGTGCTGGGAGAAGGGTAAGCCTCAACTACCGCCACATGCGCGGCAATACGTTCGATGAGCCTTTCCGGTGCCAGAACACCATAAACGTGTGACCGATGATCATGACGAGTAATACCCAGCCGAGTGAACTGTGAAGCATGTTCCCAAGGTCGGTCATCCAGGAAATTCTATCGCCTTCGAAGCCGGCAAAGATCGGTATGCCAAACGCGTCAAATGCGCGCCCGGACCCATACTGACGTAACAGCGCCAGCCCCGGTACCACAATCATCAGTGCATACAGCCCCAGATGGCCGAGCTTGGCCGGAATGCTGATTGATCGGGGCCGCTGCGCAAGGTTAATCAGACCCCACACACCGCGGATAACGGCCAGAAGAAACAGCAAAGCGCCTAGGGGTTTATGCGTTGCCCAGAAGAACTTTTCGATTGCTGTGTCTTCCAGCAGAAGATGCGCTCCCGCACTGAGAAACTGCCACAGCAGCAATACCGCCATCGCCCAATGCAGGACCCGCGTCACGCGCCCATAGCGGTCGCTGTTATCTCTTATTGTCATTGCTCTTCTCCACTACTCGATTGACTGGTTTCGGTTGGGCCACCACGGCGTCAACGTCGGGCAGCATTATACCCAAGCTTTGCAGCGGCAGTGGCGGGCCGATCCACTGACGTGTGTCGCTGTATCTCGCATATCCCCTACTTTATCGAAAATCCCCTATTTTTTGGCGCTAATTATGCGCTTTTCGCCGAATTTATGTTTAAGGCCGAACATAGGTTTCGGCCCGGTAAGCGCACTATAGGGCTGTAGCTGAATAGCCTTGGAGAAAGCTGTTAGCCGCTAAAGCACCAGCGCGTGCCCGCTTTTTTACTGTTGTCAGTATCAGCAAGGCTGTTTTGAGGATGTCAGGTGGCCAGATGGCCAATATGAGAGGAGTGTTTCGATGTCATTCGTCCAACCCCGAATCCAGCCCGCCGCCAGCTCTTTCAGCGTCCACGAGGCCATAAAGCTCCCGCGCATTGCTATTGAAGATATTGAACCCGTCGTGGAAGCAGGGCGCTTCGCCGCCAAAGGAACCGTCGGCAGCCCTCTTACGGTTCGTGCGGTTATCTTCGCTGATACCCACGATAAATTAGCGGCGGCCCTGCTGTGGCGCATGCAGTCGGAAGAGGCATGGCAACGGTTGCCTCTGGAAGAACTGGGCAATGATCGCTGGCAGGTAACCCTCACGCCGTCCCGCCCCGGAAAAATCGAATTTGCCATCGAAGCCTGGTGGGATGTTTACGCCACCTACGTGTATGAAATTACAAAAAAGCACGCCGCCGGCGTTGCCATACATCTGGAATTGCAGGAAGGCGAGTTGCTGGTGCGCGATATAGCTGAACGTGCCTCGCATCATCAGGCCGGGCAGGCCGCCGAATTGCTCGAGAAGCTGCAGCGCGCCAATAATGATGATGAGCGCCTTGCGGTGTTACTCGCACCCCAAACGGCTGAGCTGATGGGTGGCCTGGAGGCGCATCCGCATCAAATTCGCAGCCCCATTTACCTGATTGATGTCGAGCGCAAGCTCGCTGAATTTGCCAGTTGGTACGAGCTGTTTCCCCGCTCCGCCAGCAATGATCCGCAGCGCCACGGCACCTTTAAAGATGT
>CAYUVQ010000023.1:20398-24199 GCA_964448175.1 uncultured Cellvibrionaceae bacterium
TGTTTCCCCGCTCCGCCAGCAATGATCCGCAGCGCCACGGCACCTTTAAAGATGTTATTGAACGGCTGCCGACGATCAGCGCCATGGGTTTTGACGTGCTTTATTTTCCACCGATTCATCCCATCGGCGTGCGCAATCGCAAAGGGCGCAACAACTCGCTTGTTGCCATGGCGGATGATCCCGGCAGTCCTTACGCCATTGGCGGAGCAGAGGGTGGCCATGAAGCCATCCATCCTGAATTGGGTACGCGCGAGGATTTTCGGGCGCTGGTTAACGCGGCACGCGAACACAAACTGGAAATCGCACTGGATTTTGCGATCCAGTGTTCGCCGGATCATCACTGGCTGACGGAGCATCCCGGCTGGTTCAGCTGGCGACCGGACGGCAGCATCCGTCACGCCGAAAATCCACCCAAAAAATATGAAGATATCGTCAACGTAGATTTTTATGCGAAAGAATCCATCCCTGATTTATGGCTGGCCCTGCGCGATGTGGTGGAAGGCTGGGTGGAGCAGGGGGTAACGCTGTTTCGCGTGGATAATCCGCACACCAAACCCCTGCCATTCTGGGAGTGGCTGATTGCCGATATTCGCGCGCGCCACCCGGATGTGATTTTTCTGGCAGAAGCATTTACCAAACCCGCCATGATGGCGCGGTTGGGTAAAGTCGGTTTCAGCCAGAGTTACACCTACTTCACCTGGCGCAATACCAAAGCGGAACTGGAAGCCTACTTCACTGAACTTAATGAAGCACCCTGGCGGGATTGCTACCGCCCGAATTTTTTTGTTAACACACCGGATATTAATCCCCGCTTTTTGCACAACAGCGGCCGCCCCGGATTTTTAATTCGCGCCGCTCTTGCCACCATGGGTTCCGGGTTGTGGGGAATGTATTCCGGTTTTGAAATCTGCGAAGCGGAACCGGTGCCGGGCAAAGAGGAATATCTCAACTCCGAAAAATACGAGCTTCGCGCGCGGGATTATTTTGGGCCGGACAATATCAATGCGGAGATCGCGCAGTTAAATCGGATTCGCCGTTTGAATCCTGCCTTACAAACCCACCTCGGTTTTAAAGCCTACAAAGCGGATAACGACAACATCCTTTACTTTGGCAAACGCACGCCGGACCTGAGTAATTTTATTCTGGTCGCCATCAATCTCGATCCGTTTAATGCCCACGAAGCGAATTTTGAATTACCGCTGTGGGAATTCGGTCTCTCGGATTTTGCCCATATGCATGGCGAAGATTTAATGAATGGCCATACCTGGATCTGGTACGGAAAAACCCAATGGATGCGTCTGGAACCCTGGCATCAGCCGTTCGGTATCTGGCGCATTCGTCCCGTCGAAAATAATTAATGGTGAGGTGGATAAATGGTGAAGCGTACCAAGCCAGCGCCCTTTTTAAATGATCCCTTATGGTACAAGGATGCTGTTATTTATCAGGTGCACGTGAAATCGTTTTACGATTCCAATAATGACGGCATCGGCGATTTTCCTGGCTTGATTGAAAAACTCGATTACATTGCCGACCTTGGGGTAAATACCATCTGGCTTTTGCCCTTTTATCCCTCACCGCGCCGCGATGACGGCTACGACATTGCAGAGTATCGTGCGGTACATCCCGACTACGGCACTATGGCCGATGCGCGTCGGTTTATTGCTGAAGCACATAAACGCGGGCTACGTGTGATTACCGAACTCGTTATTAATCACACCTCGGATCAACATCCGTGGTTCCAGCGAGCGCGTCACGCGAAAAAAGGCTCCAAAGCACGGGATTATTACGTCTGGTCCGACAGCCCGGAGAAATACTCCGGCACGCGCATTATTTTTCTTGATACGGAAAACTCCAACTGGACCTGGGACCCAGTAGCTGGCCAGTATTTCTGGCACCGCTTTTATTCGCATCAACCGGATCTTAATTTTGATAATCCGCAAGTAATGAAAGAAGTGCTCAGCGTAATGCGCTTCTGGCTCGACCTGGGCGTCGATGGTTTGCGGCTGGATGCGATTCCATATCTCATCGAGCGCGACGGCACCAATAACGAAAACCTGCCGGAAACCCACGAGGTACTGAAAAAAATCCGCGCGGAACTCGATGCACATTATCCCGACCGCATGTTGCTCGCGGAAGCCAACCAGTGGCCGGAAGATACCCAATTGTATTTCGGCGGCCAGGACGGCGGCGAGGGCGACGAATGCCACATGGCATTTCACTTTCCGTTGATGCCGCGCATGTATATGGCCATCGCACAGGAAGACCGCTTTCCCATTATTGATATTCTGCGGCAGACGCCGGAGATACCGGCTAACTGTCAATGGGCCATTTTTTTGCGCAACCACGATGAGTTAACGCTGGAAATGGTCACCGATAAAGAGCGCGACTATTTATGGAATTACTACGCCGCCGATCGCCGCGCACGCATTAATTTAGGTATTCGCCGGCGGCTCGCACCACTGGTTGAGCGCGACCGCCGCCGGGTGGAGTTACTCAACAGTTTGCTGCTGTCCATGCCCGGTACGCCGACCTTGTATTACGGTGATGAAATAGGCATGGGCGATAATATTTTTCTGGGTGATCGCGATGGCGTGCGCACACCGATGCAATGGTCTATTGATCGCAACGGCGGATTCTCCCGTGCAGACCCGGCAAGTCTGGTGCTGCCTCCGGTGCAGGACCCGTTATACGGTTATCAGACGATCAACGTCGAAGCGCAATCCCGCGATCCCCATTCGCTGCTGAACTGGACGCGCCGAATGCTGGCGTTGCGCAAACAACAAAAAGCCTTCGGGCGCGGCACCATGAAGATGCTGTCGCCCACCAACCGCCGCATTCTGGCGTATGTGCGTGAATACACCGGCGTGGATGGTCGCCACGAAATCATTCTCTGTGTAGCAAATTTATCGCGCGTAGCCCAGGCGGCCGAGCTGGATCTGTCTGCGTTCAACGGCAAGGTACCGGTGGAGATGGTGGGCGGTGCACCCTTCCCACCTATCGGCGAATTTTATTATCAACTGACATTGCCGCCTTACGCGTTTTACTGGTTCCTGCTCGCCGACGAAACGCAGATGCCGGCGTGGCACATTGCTCCGGTTGAGCGTATGCCGGAGCTGCCGACCCTGGTAATCAAACGGCAATTAACCGAACTTCTGCAGGCACCGACGCGCACTACCCTTGAACGGGAATCGCTGCAGACCTATCTGCCCAAGCGCCGCTGGTTTGCGGGCCACGATGAAACGGCCGGTGGAGATGTGCGGATACTTTATGTTCTGCCCTTCAGTGAAGAAGGCGATATTTCGGTGCTGGCAGAAGTGGAATTAAATATTAATGGTGAGCTCAGTCAGTACCAGTTGCCGTTGTATTTTATTCCGGAAAAAGATCCACACACGCCACGTCAGGAAGCGCTGGCACTGGCGCGTTTGCGGCGCGGCCGTGAAGTCGGGCTGTTAACAGATGCCGCAACGGTTCCGGCGTTTACCCGACAGGTATTGCGCAATTTGCGCAATCAATACGTGATGCGCTGGGACGGCGGAGAAATTCAATTTATCGGCACCACACAGTTGAATCACATCGAAGATAAACCCACCGATGAGGTGAATGCACTGTCGGCTGAGCAATCCAATACGTCGGTGACTATCGGCGAGTCGATGGTGTTGAAAGTCATCCGGCGCGTTGTGCAGGGCATCCATCCCGAAAGTGAAATCGGTGGTTATCTTACCGAGCAGGGTTACAGCAACATCGCGCCCATGTTGGGTGAAGTACGTCGCATCGATCCCCAGGGGCAGCCGCACACGCTGA
>CAYUVQ010000023.1:24299-29717 GCA_964448175.1 uncultured Cellvibrionaceae bacterium
CCCATGTTGGGTGAAGTACGTCGCATCGATCCCCAGGGGCAGCCGCACACGCTGATGATTCTGCAGGGCTATCTGAGCAATCAGGGCGACGCCTGGCAATGGACGCAGGACACCTTGGAGCGTGCGATTCGCGACCGGCTGGCTGGTGGAATGTCGCAGGTTGAAAATCAATACACCGCCATGGCCGAACTGGAAGCCTTTGCGCAAAAACTTGGTCAGCGTTTAGGCGAAATGCATCTGACACTGGCACAAGAGTCGGAGAATCCGGAATTTGGTTCGCTGCCGGTCACGACCGAAGAAACGGAACTCTGGGCCGAGAATATCAGCGAGCTGGTCCGTCAGGCATTGGATGCGATCAGCACCGGATATGTGTTCGGGCCTGAAGGCACGCGCTATTCAAGCTGGTTGCTCACCCATCGTGAAGAACTGATTGAGCTCGTGCATCGGCTCGCCGCGGAATCGGCGGGTGGAATTCGCACCCGCGTTCACGGCGATCTGCATCTGGGTCAGGTGCTTGTTGTCGCGGGTGATGCTTACTTTATTGATTTCGAGGGCGAACCCAGCCGGACCATGGCTGAACGCCGCGAGCGACAAAGTCCGCTCAAAGATGTGGCGGGCATGTTGCGCTCATTCGATTACGCCGCCGCAATGGCCATCCGCGATGCGCAAAGCACCAACGAGTCATCTGAGGCGGAACAGGCGCGACGCGAAACCGCCACGCTGTATCTCGAAAAAACCCGCACGGCTTTTCAAAACGCGTATTGCGAAGCGGCCGCCGGCCTGCCTCATGCGTGGACGGTCTGTCACGGCCCAGACGCTGCGCTGGCGTTATTCCGTATTGAAAAAGCCGCTTACGAAATACTTTACGAAGCAAGTTTCCGTCAGGAGTGGCTCGATGTACCGCTGCAAGGTCTGATGGAAATTACCCAACATTATCTGGAGCGTAACGCGTGAGTGAACAATCTCTTGCCGCCTTGCCTGAAGCGGAGCGAGGCCATATTGAAGCACTGGTGCGCGCCTGCCACGGTGATCCGTTTACTTATCTGGGGCCCCATGACAATCCGAATGGCGAAGGATGCATTGTGCGTGCTTATCTGCCCGGCGCGATCAGCATAGAAATGCTCGATGGGTTATCGGGTAAATCTCTCGGGGTGATGGCGCAGGATCTGGTGCCGGGTTTATTTATTCATCATCTGGCAGAGCGCAAACCTTATCGTTATCGGATTTTATGGGCGCACGGTTGTTTCGAAACGGAAGACCCGTATTCGTTCGGGCCGCTCCTGGGTGACATGGATCTGTATTTATTCAGCGAAGGCAATCACCGCGAACTCGGGCGCGTTTTCGGTGCGCAACTGGCCACTCACAACGGCGTAGCAGGTGTGCGTTTTTCAGTTTGGGCACCCAATGCGCGGCGTGTATCGGTGGTCGGGAATTTTAATTCCTGGGACGGTCGCCGCCATCCAATGCGTTTGCGTTATCCGTCGGGTGTGTGGGAAATTTTTATCCCACGCCTGAATGCGGGAGAAATTTATAAATTTGAAATTCTGGATTGTAACAGCGCGATTACATTGAAAGCCGATCCCATGGCGCTTGCGACAGAAGCACCGCCTGCTACGGGTTCTGTGGTCAGCGCGCCACTCGAATTTCAATGGCAGGATCAACAGTGGATACAGCAGCGCAATGCGGCAGACCCTTATAAAAAAGCTGTGAGCATTTACGAAGTGCATGTCGGTTCATGGCGACGCAATGAAGGCGAGCACTCCGTTTTAAACTGGCATCAACTGGCTGAGCAATTAATTCCCTATGTGGTTGATATGGGTTTCACTCACGTTGAACTTCTGCCCATTATGGAACATCCGTTCGGCGGCTCCTGGGGTTATCAGCCGCTCTCGCAGTTCGCACCCACCGCGCGCTATGGCAGCCCCGCAGATTTCGCAGCATTTGTCGATAAATGTCATCAGGCGGGTATCGGCGTCATTCTCGATTGGGTCCCCGCACATTTCCCGACGGATTCCCACGGCCTGGGGAAATTTGACGGCACGGCACTGTATGAATACGCGCATCCCTTTGAAGGTTTTCATCAGGATTGGGATACCTATATTTATAATCTCGGTCGCCACGAAATTCATGGTTTTATGCTCGCGTCTGCGTTGCACTGGTTGCGCACCTACCACATAGACGGTTTACGTGTTGATGCGGTCGCGTCCATGCTTTATCGCGATTATTCGCGCAAGCACGACGAGTGGATTCCCAATCAGTACGGCGGCCGTGAGAATCTCGAAGCGATTGATTTTCTGCGGCACCTGAACGATGTGGTTACTACCGAAGTGCCAGGTGCCATGGTGATTGCGGAAGAGTCCACCGCATGGCCCGGCGTCAGTCGCCCAACCCAGGAAGGTGGCCTGGGTTTTGTTTATAAATGGAACATGGGTTGGATGCACGATACGCTGAAATATGCCAGCGAAGATCCGCTTTATCGTACCTATCACCACCACCAGCTGACCTTTGGTTTACTCTACGCGTTTTATGAAAATTTTATTCTGCCAATTTCCCATGATGAAGTTGTACATGGCAAAGGTTCACTGCTGAATAAAATGCCGGGCGATCATTGGCAGAAATTTGCCAACCTGCGTCTCTACCTGAGTTTTATGTGGACTCATCCTGGAAAAAAATTATTATTTATGGGATGCGATATTGCGCAGTGGCGCGAGTGGAATCATGACGAGCAGCTTGATTGGTTTTTGCTGGAATTTCCTGAGCATCGCGGTGTACAGCAATTGCTAAAAGATGTTAATCATCTCTACCGCGACGAGCCGGCGTTGCACGAGCTGGATCATAAAGCGGAGGGATTCCAATGGCTCGTGGGTGACGATCACAGGAACAGTGTGTATGCCTGGTTGCGTCGTGGTACTCACGGAGCGCCGTTACTGGTTGTTCACAATTTCACACCGACACCACGATTCAAATACCGTATTGGTGTGCCCGTAGCCGGCAGCTGGAAGGTCCTGTTGAACAGCGACGCCGCGTGCTACGGCGGATCTAACTCCGGTGTGGCTGCGGCATTCGCCATTGAAGAACGCGGGCACGATCAGCCCTACATGCTTGAACTGGATTTGCCGCCGCTTGGTACTTTAATACTTAAGCCGTCATGAAGGCGCGAGCCTGGTTAAACAAAACAGCGACCCAAAAACAGGAACTATCATAGAGCACCCTGCGTCTAGTCTATAAGACGTGTCATTGTTATCGAGCAGATTGATGAGGGTAGTGTCATGAAGAAACGTTTTAATAAAGCGAATTTAGATGCATTGCGCAGTAAAGGCGGGCAGATTTTTCTTTCTCTTTATATGCCGACGCAGCGCGCTTTTCCCGAGCGTAATCAAAATCCAATCCGCTATAGAAATCTGCTGCGTCAGTTGCGCAATCAGGTGGAAGAACAGTTGCCGCAGGGCGAGTGCGAAATTCTGCTGAAAGGTTTCGAGGAGCTTGCCAATAACCACGAGTTCTGGCTTGAGCAACAGGAAGCTCTGGCGATTTTCAGCGGTGAAGATTTTTTTGAGGTGTTTCAACTACAACGCCCAGTCGCCGAACGAACCATTGTCAGCAACCGGCCCTACCTGACGCCGCTCGTGCGCATCGTGCAGTCCGCCGATAATTATCAAGTCTTGTGTCTAACACGTGACAGCGTGCGCTTGTTTGAAGGCAATCGTGATTTTCTCGAAGAAGTAGAACTCGCGCCGGAAGTGCCGCGCGATACAGTAGCAGCACTTGGCTCCGACTTGACCGCGGGCGACCAGTCCGGCCATCCCGGTGGTTTTGGAGCAGCCAGTGACCGGGGCGACCCGTTGATGCATGAATCAGGCGGAGGCGGCAAACAGGATGAAATAGATATTGATCGTGATCGGTTTTTCCGCCTGGTAGATCGCGCGATCATAGAACATCACTCCAAGCCTTCCGGCTTGCCGCTGTTACTTGCAGCCCTGCCGGAAAACCAGGCGTTCTTTCGTTCCGTGAGCCATAACAAACAGCTTATGGAGTCGGGTATCGCAATAGATCCCGAATCACTCGACGTAAAAACTCTGCAACAAAAGAGCTGGGCGTTGTTGTCCGAGCGTTACAAACAACGGCTAAACAGTATCCTTGATCAATACGGCAGTTCACATGGTCAAGGTCTTGCCTCGGATCAACTCGACGAGATTGGCCAAGCCACGCTGAGTGGGCGTGTAGCGACATTATTAGTCGAAGCAGACCGGCAAGTGTCCGGAAAACTGGAGGCTGAAAACGGCGAAGTAAACCTGGATGGAAATAGCAGTAACACCGATGTGCTTGACGAAGTAGTATTGCAAACCATGGAGAATGGCGGCGAGGTTATTGTAGTCCCCTCCGAATTAATGCCTTGCGCTACTGGAGCAGCAGCGGTGTTTCGCTACTGATCAACCCGCAAAGAAAAAGGCTTGAGCAAGAGCTCAAGCCTTTTTTTGTTGTACACAAGACGCTGTAAATTATCTCCGGCAGTGGCTCGATAAAGTAATGATGTTGTTGATGTAACCTTGGTTCCGCTATGACTTAGTTCGGCTCCCACGCGGTACTTCATCCTGCTGAATAAAACTGATTTGTCCATCCGCTTCCAATACCGCCTGATGCACGTTGGCAATGTCCGAGATGCCGTTCAGACGGAGGTTTGCAGATAGCTCTTGTTCAGTGATCTTCTCTTTTCGCAAATTTTTCTTAAGCATCACACCTTTATAGATCAACAGCGTCGGCGAATGCTGCGCAACACCTCTGAAACGCGGTAAATAATATTCCGCGAGGTTGGACATGTAATCCCAAAAGATAATGACCAGAATCATGAGGACAAGGTCCAGCAACGTTTTAGCTTCGCCTACAATTGCATCGGCAGACAAGGTGCCAATAATAACCAGAGCGATCATATCATTCGGTGCGATGTTGCCCGTTTGCCTTTGTGGCACAAGCCGAAACACAACCGCAATAAAAATGTATATCACCGTTCCGCGGGTGAAGATTTCCCAAAGGGGCGTTTCAAGCACAAAATTTTCACCCATTCTGGGCAGGCTCCTCGATTATTAATTGGAAATAATTGCTGTCACTGACAAGGGCGGCTCCGCTTTCTCCTAATAGAAAGACCGGGATTCGCTGCGCTGGTTCAAGGTGCAGGCGGTGTGGTGAGTGGTGGAATACTTATACGTAAAAGATCCGACAAGATTATTACGATAATTTGTGGGCAGAAGCTTGTGCGTCACCCGCGGTTGCTTCGCATAGCCCCGCCGGGTGCGTGACGCATCTTTCAGCAACGGGCTTGGCAACGCTGGACGCTCACTTAAATTCGGTCGGAAAACTTTACATTTTATGAAGAGCGAAACGAATCAATGCTGCTAACGTATTGATTTGGCAGTGCGGCGT
>CAYUVQ010000023.1:29817-34186 GCA_964448175.1 uncultured Cellvibrionaceae bacterium
CGTTGAACAACAACTGGCGCACGGTGTTGAAGTTGACTTCAGATTCGAATTCATTCCTCTCGGTTATTCGCCTGACACTGACTCAATTACCAAGGTAAGACTCGTTTATGACCTCACCGAAATATATACACCAACGAACCAAGGTGATGAAGGTGATTTTCCTGAGCCTGAATCACCAGAAGATTGGGTTCCTGTTGAGCGTGAATTTGTGGTCTTTGGCTCCTGGATGTTTATCTGGCGCGAAGTCCACCCCGATGTCGATACTGGTCTCACAATCTTTGAAAGGGATTGGGAGCGTAATGAGATGTGTCAACTCATCGGCGATGTAGAGCCCCGTCCAGATTATTCAGGTGATTGTTTGTACAACATTGATTTGTTCGGCAACATGGCTTCCTGGTTAACCCCCGCAACGAACAATTTGTGGTTGCATTCCGTTACAGCAGAAATCGAATTTGATCGCAAAGTCGATGTCCCTGAACCGAATTCGGCTCTCCTGTTAGGGATTGGCTTGTTGGCGGTGGGTTTTTTGCGGCGACTTAAGTATCCAGGCCGATAACAAATCGAATCTTTGAAGCGCTGGCACCATTGCCAGCGGCTTCAGCGCACATTAATAGGGTGATTTCGAGCCAACCGATACCAGCGAACAAAACGCCAGACGGCCACACCAAAAGATCCGGGAATCAGGATAAAGGACAAAAGAGTCCATGGGATTAGAAAACCGCTCACCTGTCGCGCCCAGCCGTTGCACTGAAAACCGCCGAACCCGAATGCGCAATGTGACCCAGAGGTGTGCCATACCACGAAGCTTATTGCCAGGATACCGATAAAAACAGCAATGCTTATCCAAGGAAATTTTTCTTTATTCATATATTGTTTAATCAACCAAAATTAACGCGCTTTCTCCTAGCCGTTATAAGCAATTACCTGCTCATCTGCGCTCCTTGCCTCAAATAACGGTGCTCATCATCATCCAATAACAGAGCGTCTGCAATATTTTCGAGATGTTCCATACTTAAGTAAGCAATTTCAGTCAGCTACCTAAACACTTTCTACATCACCAGGGTGTTCATTGGGCTATCTACGCAAGGCTTTAGCAGACCAGGGGTAGTTTTCTTTGGGTGTCGTTATTAACAGACACATCCGTAAAAAGTCGGGATGATCAATTTCACTCACTGTGAATTAATCACTCAGGGGACTCTGATGAGACTCATTAATAAAGTGGCACTGGTAACCGGCAGTACGCAAGGTATAGGCTTGGGCATTGCGGAGCGTCTGGCGAAGGAGGGGGCCGATATCATTGTGGCCGGTCGTGTTGAGGATGAACGCTCAGCCGCCGCGGCGGAGCAGGTCAAGGCTCACGGTCGGCGCGTTTGCGTTCTCGCGGGTGATATTTCAGAAGTAGATACTTGTCGCTACCTAATTAACGAAGGCGCGGCGCGGATCGGGCCGATCGACATTCTGGTGAATAACGCCGGTGTCGAAAAACCCGCCCCGTTCTGGGAGATGAGCGAAGAACATTTCGACGGCACTCTCGGCGTCAATTTAAAAGGTTCCTTCTTTACTGCTCAGGCATTCGTTCAGCATCTGCTCGACACCGGACGCGGAGGCAAAATTATTAACATCAGCTCCGTTCACGAAGAATTACCCTTTCCCAACTTTACTGCTTATTGCGCAAGTAAAGGCGCATTAAAAATGATGATGCGCAATCTCGCCATTGAACTGGCTCCCCTGGGAATTACCGTCAACAACATCGCACCGGGCGCAATCGAAACGCCCATGAATCAAGCCTTACTCAATGATCCCGCGCAACTGGAACGACTGCTGTGCAATATTCCGTTGCGACGTCTGGGGCAACCGGAAGATGTGGCCGGCTTAGCCGCATTCCTCGCATCAGCCGATGCGGATTACATTACCGGTTCTACTTTTTATGTCGATGGAGGCCTGTTGTGGAATTATACGGAACAGTAATACCCACTGCTGATGATGATCTCGTTGATGCCGACGATATTCAAAGTTTATTGCCGCCCGATACCTTAACGCCCGCCGATCGCTATCAGGAATTATTTGTCGCGGTGCAGATGAATGAAATATTTCCCGATAGCAAAACGTTTGTGGACAGCGTACCGCGCTACGACCCCGAACACATTCTCGATGAATACCGCAAAACCTGTGCGCACGAAGATTTTAATTTGCGCCAGTTTGTGATGGACCATTTTATTACCGAAGACGTGTCACCGGATTGTTTTGTTGCCAATCGTGAACTGAGCCTGGCGCAACATATTGACAGCCTGTGGGACGTGTTGACCCGCCGCCCGCGCAAACACCCCAAACGTTCCTCGCTGCTCGCTTTACCGCACGATTATGTGGTACCCGGTGGACGTTTCAGCGAACTTTATTATTGGGATTCCTATTTCACCATGCTCGGGCTCTACGAGCGCAAATGGTCCGGTCTCGTGCGCGCTATGGCTGACAATTTTGCCTACCTGATCGACACCTACGGCCATGTGCCCAACGGCACCCGCAATTATTATTTGAGCCGGTCGCAGCCGCCCGTGTTTTGTCTGATGGTGGATTTATTTGAAACCGGCGGCATTCACAAAGCGCTCGATTATCTACCACAGCTGCGCAAGGAATACGCCTTCTGGATGGACGGTGCCGATGATCTGCGTCCGGGTGAAGCGCACCGTCGCTGCGTGTGCATGCCCGACGGTGCATTGCTGAATCGCTATTGGGATGATCGCGATGGCCCGCGCGAAGAATCTTACTACGAAGACGTGACCACTGCCCGTGCATCAACCCGTCCCGCCCACGATGTCTATCGCGACTTGCGCGCCGCCGCAGAATCCGGCTGGGATTTCAGTTCGCGCTGGCAAAGCGATCCACAACGACTGGAGACAATCCGCACCACAGCAATTGTGCCGGTCGATCTCAATTGCCTGCTGTTTAAACTGGAGCGCCAGATCGCACGCCTGTGCGCGCAAGCTGGTGAAACACAAGCAGCGGATGATTTTATTGAACGCGCAAACGTACGGCAGGCTGCGATCAATAAATATTTCTGGCGCGCCGGCGAAGGCGCCTACATGGATTACGATTGGCAACTGGACCAGCCGCGCGACAACCTCACCGCCGCAACGGTCGCGCCGCTGTTTGTCGAACTGGCCAGCCCCGAACAGGCCGCTGCGGTGGCCAACACCATTCGCCAGCGCCTGCTCGCACCGGGTGGCATATCAACCACAGAACTGACGAACACCGGTCAACAATGGGACCGCCCCAACGGTTGGGCACCCTTGCAATGGCTGGCGATTCGCGGATTGCTCAACTACTGCCACACCGAACTCGCCGCCGACATCCGCCAGCGCTGGCTGACCATCGTCGCCGAGCTATATAAAGCCGAGGGCAAACTGGTAGAGAAATACGTGCTGCGCCCGACACTCGAACACGCGAAGGGTGGGGAATACCCGCTGCAGGATGGCTTTGGCTGGACTAACGGCGTGACCGCGAGATTATTGCGCGACGACCCGGAGCATAGTGCGAATCGGTGCCGCGCGATTCTTTAAGAAAGAAAAAAGTTCGGGGGAATTTCTGACATTATTTCTTGACCTGCTCTTGGTCATTTATTTGCGCGGCACTTCATCCAGTGGTAAGCGAGCATCTGGTCCGGCTACAGTCGCAGGTGTCAACTAAGCGGTTAATTTTCCGCACAGTTGATATCCACCAAAACAGGATGCTCTTTGAAAACTAATTTGGATTGTACCGACAATGGAAGAGTAACACTGGTGAGACCAAGTGGTGAAAAAGTCCCCGAAAGGAGTTGATTCTCGGCGCCTTCCATTTTTTGTATGCTGGAATACTTTAATAATGCTGACTTACAAGGACAATCTCCAGTGCTGTTTGGGGTAACATTTAGCTTAACTTGAACAGGTTCTTTAGTGATAACATCACCTGTTTCGAATAAAAAGCAACCGCTAGCGAAATTTTCTACTTTAATCTCGGCTGGCTTTTCAGCTATTGCGCAAGCCGAAAGAATAAAGATTGCTAAAAAACTAAATTTTTGTCCCACCATTAGTGCCTCTCCCGACGACATATTTGACCTGAATGATAATGAACTGCTTTTTTGTCTGCGAATGGTAGCTTCGCAAATGTTTAAATAGATTTTTTTCTACTTCGATACATCCGTGGCTATAACCCTTAGTTGAATCATGGATGTAGAATCCACCGCGAATAGCAGGAGCACAGGTTTTCTTTGTAGCTTCATTAGCTGGTTCCATTCGTGCTCGATTGTTTCCCCAATTAGCCCAATATGGCTCACAAACTCCTGCTTTTGTGCCTCGTGGAATTTCCTGAATTCCCCAGGATGGCTTGAGCGCAC
>CAYUVQ010000024.1:0-32873 GCA_964448175.1 uncultured Cellvibrionaceae bacterium
CGCTTCTCGCTTCTGGTTTTCGGGTTGCCTGTGTCTTTTTTCTACTGCTATTTTGCGTAACTCGATTTTCATATTGAGTGTGTTTATTAACTTACCCACCGGGTTGCCAAAGTTCGCAATAATTTTCGTTATTTTTTAAAGGCAGCTCCTGCTGTTTGTTAATGCTGGTTCTTAACTTAATAGCTCGGGAAAACTTTGTATCGATTTTTATAGAACTTTTTCAACAAAAAACCGAGGGGGCTGGTAGTGGTTATTCTTTAAAGTTATCGATGAGAAAATTAAATAGTAAATGTCATCTAAGTGAAGCAGGATGTTCATAAAGCGGAATTAATCTCCACAGCCGAGCCACCGCGCTCATCGCAAGGAACACAATTTAACCGTGGAGATTACTCGATGAATAATAGTTCAGGGCTGTTGGAATCCGTCACCGAATCACCAGTAGAGCCTATCGTCAATCGGCGTGAATTTATGAAAGGCGGCGCGGCGGGAGCAGCGGCGATTTCTATTGCAGCCATGGCAAATTCTGCCAATGCGTTTACCACTGATTATGGCCCGGTCGCGCCAGTTGCGGATGAAGTCACGGGCTTGCCGTTATTGCAATTGCCGGAAGGTTTTAAATACTGGTCCTACGGCTGGACCGGTATGATCATGAACGACGGCACACCTACGCCGGGCGTGCACGATGGTATGGGTGTAGTCGCGGCGCAAGGTAATACGATTGCGCTGGTGCGCAATCATGAAGTACGTGGCGAAGGTGTATCGGTAAAATCACCCGCCGTGTACAACCCCAGCGCCGGTGGCGGTTGCAGTAATTTGTTGTTTGATACCTTGAACGGCCGTTGGCTCGCGTCTTATATGAGCATCAGCGGAACTTCCACCAACTGTGCTGGCGGCATTACGCCATGGGGTACCTGGTTGACCTGTGAGGAAACCACGTCCACTTATAACGGTGTGACTCACGGCTGGATCTTTGAAGTGCCCGGTTTCGGTATCGCCAAACCTGAACCCATCAAAGCAATGGGTCGTCGCGCCCACGAAGCCACTGCAACAGATCCGGTCACCGGTTATGTTTATATCACCGAGGACGCAGGCACCTCTTCAGGCTTTTATCGCTATCGTCCAGATATCTACGGCAATCTGTTAGCTGGCGGTGTGCTGGAAATGTTGAAGATAAAAAATACACCTCAGGCAAACCTCACCGCCAGTTATGCAGACGGCACAACCTGGGATGTTGAGTGGGTCACGATCGATCAACCGGAAGTTATCAATCCACGCAATTACACGCAGGGTTACACCCAGGGCGCCGCGCGCTTTGCGCGTCTTGAAGGTGCTTGGTATGACACCGGTCTGATTTATTTCACCTCGACCAGTGGTGGCAGCATCAGTGGTGGGCAGGTGTTTCATTACGATCCGCGGCGCGAAAAGCTCACGCTGATTTTCGAGAGCCGCAATAACACGTCCCACCCCGTCATGCCCGACAACATGACCGTCAGTCCGCGCGGCGGTATTTTGCTGTGTGAAGACCGTGGCGGTATTTCACGTTTGATGGGCTTAAGCCAGGCTGGTGAAGTCTTCGAGTTTGGTCGCAATAACATGTTGCTTTCTGCCGCTGACGCAGCTGTTGTCCATCAACACTTTCCGGGTACAGCGGGGCGCATTCATCCCGGTAATTACATTGGTTCTGAAACCTGCGGCGCTTGCTTCCATGAGCGCTGGTTGTTCGTAAATATTCAAAATCCCGGAGTGACATTTGCTATTACGGGACCGTGGAACGACGGCATTTTATAAGAACCGCAGCGGGGCGTGAAATGTGTGCGCACGCTTCGCTGTACACCAAGATTATTTTTAATCAAAAAAGGAGTGTTCAATGAAACAGCTTTTAGCCACCTGCGCGATATGGCTGTTGGCGATGCAGGTAAACGCATTGCCCAGCTATTACACCGGTGAGATTTTATCTTCCGGTATCTATGAAGACATACTGACCAGTAACAGCGCGTGGGTAAATCCGCCCGTATTTGGTTTGAACAGCGCGGGTAAAGATGTGAGTTTGTGGGGCTACAACGCCAGCGCGGGTGACAGGCTGTCACTGGATGTCAGTAGCCTCGATAACGTCATTGGTGGGATCAGTATTTATCGCGGTGAAGTCAGCCGTGATGATCTTTTATTCGGCCTGTTTAATAACAGCGGTGATTTTGGCCTGGTTGATTATATTACGGGTACATCAACGTTTATGGCGGACTCTTCGCTGGATGATATTCGGCTGGATCTAGGTGGTTTCTACACCATTGTGGTTGGCGGGAAATCGGCGTTTGGCTGGGAAGATAATTATCGCTATTCCATGAGTGTCACTGCTGTCCCGGCGCCTGGTGCGTTGTTACTGCTCCTGACCGGATTAATGAGCATGGTGGTTCTGCGCCGCAAACGCTCTACACATTAATCAATGAAAAAAACCAGCTCGTCGGAGCTGGTTTTTTTGTTAACTTTTCAATTAACGGATTTTAATCAACAGGCTTGCCATCAACAGGTCGTCCATCAATAGCGCCCGCATTTTTGAGGGGAGTGTTGATATCCTCGTCACCAGTGCTCACATCACTCACACCTTTGCGGAAATTTCTGATGCCTTCCGCCAAGTCCCCCATCAGTTGCGGAATCTTGCCGCGACCAAACAATAACAAAACCAATACAGCAACTAATGCAACTTGCCAGAAACTCAACGCCATGGCACGACTCCTCCAAAGATAAGCAAAGATAGGAGCCGTGATTTTCCTTGAGTCTCATGACGAATTGATGACGTGATCCAGCTCGGCGTTACGCTGCGAGTTCCAGAATGCGCCGTGAGGCATCCAGGGTGATATCGCCATGCTCGCCCAGTTTTACCAGCTCATGCTTTTCCAGTTGTGCCACGATGGTATCAATAGCGGAGACTTCGATGCTGTAATCGCGCAGGCGCGTTGGTGTGCCCATCTGTTCAAAGAAATCCCGGGTGGCGGCAATGGCGGCATCAATCAGTTGATCGTCATCATCGTGTTGCAGATTCCACACGCGGCGACCGTACTGAAGCAGCTTGCCGCGTTTTTGCTGACGTTGGTGCTGCATCAGCGCAGGCAATACAACCGCCAGAGTCTGCGCGTGATCCAGGCCATGTAAGGCCGTGATCTCATGACCGATCATATGCGTGGCCCAATCCTGTGGAACGCCGACGCCGATCAGGCCGTTCAACGCCATGGTGGCTGCCCACATGACATTGGAACGCACTGCATAATTGGTTGGTTCTTTTAGTGAACGCGGTCCTTCTTCAATCAAGGTCAACAGCAGGCCTTCAGCAAAACGATCCTGCACTTTTGCATCAACCGGGAAGGTCAGGTATTGCTCCATGATGTGAACAAACGCATCCACCACGCCGTTAGCCATCTGTCGTGGTGGCAGACTGTAAGTAGTGGTCGGATCAAGAATGGCAAATTGCGGATACACCAGTGGGCTGCCGAAGCTGAGTTTCTCTTTCGTGCTTGCGCGCGTGACCACGGAATTACCATTACTTTCGGTACCGGTAGCTGGCAGGGTTAATACGCACCCGAGCGGCAGGGCGGAATTGACCGGCGCATGTTTGGCAAGAATGTCCCAAGGCTCACCGTCAAAATTAACCGCAGCAGCAATAAATTTAGTGCCGTCAATAACGCTGCCGCCGCCGACGGCAAGTAAATAATCAATATGATTTTCTTTGACCGTAGCCGCTGCACGCATCAGGGTTTCGTATTGCGGGTTCGCTTCTATGCCACCGAACTCAAATAATGGCCGATCTTTAAGCGCAGCGATAACCTGCTCGTAAACACCATTCTTTTTGATCGAGCCGCCACCGTAGGTAAATAAAATGCGGGCGTCAGCCGGGATCAGTGTAGTGAGCTGGCTGATCTGGTCTTCACCGAAGACAATTCGCGTGGGATTATGAAATGTAAAATTCTGCATGTTGTTCACCTCTGGGAAATGCATGGTTCGGGTTGCTCAGAGTTAACTGCAAACCGCGGATGTTGCGTCAGTGCTTGAGAAAGAAATCACTCGTTAGATACCAATTCCACGTAGCCGTCATTGATTGCAAAAGGCAGGGTGGTTAACGACTGGCCGCTGCATGGACCGGCGACGCACAATCCGGATTCAATAACAAACAGTGCGCCGTGGTTGGCGCACTGAATCATGGATTGACTGGTATCGAGGAATTGATCTTCTACCCACTCCAATGTGATGCCGATGTGGGGGCATTGGTTGCGATAGACATAAATTTTATTGCGCTGTTTAACAACAAAGATTTTCTCGCCGTTGACAGAAAAACCTCTACTGCCCGGATCTCGAAGCTCATCCAGATGACATAAGCGATGGCCCACGGTTATTCACGCGGTGCAGCAAGCGTCAACTTGCGCTTCAGCATTTTTCCGTTGCGGACGATATGCACCTCAATCTGGTCGCCTGGTTTATGTTTTTCAAGGGCGCTCATCAATTGATCCTGATTCGATGTCACTTTTTTATTAATCCCGATAATCACATCGCCCAGCTGAATCTGACCCCACGCATTACGCACAGCGCCTTCAAGACCCGCTTTGGCTGCGGGTGAGTTGGCTTCTACCCGCAGAATAGGTACACCCTGAATGCCGCTCTGGTGCGCCCAGTGATCCGGTGCCAGCGCTACGCCCATTACCGGCCGTACGATCCGGCCGTGGGCGATCAACTGCGGTACAACCTCTTTTACGGTATTCACAGGGATCGCAAAACCGATGCCGGCGCTGGCTCCGCTGGGGCTGTAAATCATGGTGTTAACGCCCACCAGCTGGCCCTGGGAATTAAGCAGGGGACCGCCGGAGTTACCGGGGTTGATAGCGGCATCGGTCTGGATCACATTGGAAATCGTGCGTTGATTGGGGGACTGGATCTCCCGGCCCAGGGCGCTGACGACGCCGGTGGTCAGCGTAGCATCCAGGCCAAAGGGGTTGCCGATGGCCAATACTTTGCGGCCTACGGACAGTTGGCTGGAATCGCCTAAGGGGAGTGCGGTGAGGTGTTTTTTGGGTGCATCAATCTTAAGTACCGCCAGGTCCCGCTCGGGCGCAAGGCCCACAATCTCGGCGGGCCAGGTGCTTTGATCCTGCAGGGTTATCATCACCTTACGCGCCCCATCCACGACGTGGAAGTTGGTAACGATATAGCCGCCTTCATCCCACACGAAACCCGTGCCGCTGCCCCGTGGCACTTCAAGCAGGCTTAACGAACGGGGATCGCGCACCAGCTGCTGATTGGTAACGAAGACAACGCTCGGGCGCGCCTTCTCAAACACCTGAATGGTATTGCGTTCATCGTCAGTGGCAAAGTCGCCCCAGGCGTTGGCAACTGCCACGCCTCCGGTCAGCAGAGTCAGCAGTAACCAACGCATTATTTTCATGCAATCCTCCGTGGGATGAGGTGGAACAGTTCGTGGGAGCCGCCAGGCTTATGCCTGCCGGCTAAGTGCTTCAATACGCTCTTCCAGCGGCGGATGGCTGGCAAAAAGACGGCCAAACTGCTGCTTGAAGCCGCCACTGATACCGAATGCCTTAAGGCCGTCTGCCATAGGGTTTTCCACCCCCCCGCGGACTTCTGCCTGCAAGCGCTGCAGGGCACGGATCATGGCGCCGCGTCCGGCCAGATGTGCCCCGGCAGCATCAGCGCGGTATTCGCGGTAGCGCGAGAAGGCCATCACAATCATCGAGGCCAGGATGCCTAATACCATCTCTGCGATAAACGTGGTGACGTAAAAGCCGATACCGTGGCCATTTTCATTTTTCAGGATAGCGCGATCCACCGTATGGCCGATGATCCGCGCAAAGAACATAACGAAGGTGTTAACCACGCCTTGAATCAATGTGAGCGTGATCATATCGCCATTGGCTACGTGACCAACCTCGTGTGCCAGCACCGCGCGAACTTCATCGCGCTCAAAGCGCTGCAGCATGCCCAGACTCACCGCCACCAGCGCGGCGTTGCGGTTCCAGCCAGTGGCAAAGGCGTTAGCCTCCTGTGCCGGGAAGATACCAATTTCAGGCGTTTTTATGCCGGCTTTCTGGGAAAGATCAGCGACTGTATCCACCAGCCACTGCTCATCGGCGTTCCGCGGGCGCTCAATCAATTGCACACCCATGGATTTCTTGGCAATAAATTTGGAGAGCAATAACGAAATAATGGAGCCGGTAAAACCAAAAACCGCGCAGAAGATCAACAGTGTCTGCAAGTCCAGATTACCTGACTGGTCCAGGTAACGCCCTACACCCAGCAAACTGAGGGTGATGCTGGCCACCGCAATGACTGCGATGTTGGTCAACAAAAAGAGGCCGATGCGTAACACGATAATTCTCCTGTATGAATTGAATGAGCCTCAGACAAGCGAGGCAGGACGAAATATGCGTGCGCTGTGCGGAAATTTCAATGTGCGATCAGGGGTGCCAGCGGAAAAGAAAGGTAAAAGAAAAATGGCCACCCAATGAGTGGCCCAAGCAACCGTGGTTAGCCGAGAGCCCAGGAGCCGGGAGGCTCCACACTCTCAAGGAGAAGATCCGGCGACCAGCTTGCAGGGAGATCGCCTTCACGACTGATGCACAAGAGATGATGTGCAGCAGGTTTGAAAACAATAACTATTCTCATTCGCAGAGTCAACGACTTTATTGAGAAATATTCCTATTTCGCATCGAGGAAAAATTGACGCGCCATTTATGGCGCCCCTAAATGACTTCTCTCGCTCAGCGCCCGCAATTGCGTATTCAGCTGGTTAATTTTTGCTGCCATTTCCTCGATGAGCCCAAGGCAAATCTGCGGTTGATGGTCAATCAAATCGATAAATTCTTCTTTGCGCACCGCCAGCACTGTGCAGTCAGATGTCGCAATCACGGAGGCGATGCGCCGCTGGCGGGTAAAGACTGCCAATGCACCGAAGATTTCGTCAGCGTGTATTTCGCCCACTTTAATTCCATCACACACAGCGTCGGCGCTGCCTTCAAGCAGCGTGTAGACTCTGTCGGCAAGGGTGCCCTGTTCAATGATCGTCTCCCCGGTCCGAAAATGCATAAAACCGGCGGTGGGCTGAAATTCAGCACGGATTTCCTGCGCCAGCGCCTGTTGGTAGAAGCTCAGCTGACACAGCAGGTAATAAGCCCAATGTTTTTGCAGGCGCGGATCATTATTGACATGGTCGACCAGACCATCGCGATCATAAGGCGTGAGAACCACCGGGGCGGTGCAACTGAATTGCCCATCCGGCAAGCCCAGCGAACGAGGCAGGCCCAGAAGATCGCCCTGTTCAAAGAAGGTAATAACCTTGTCGTTAATGCGGTACTCCACCTGACCTTCCGTGACGTGCAGCAGCTCTGTCGGGGATAGACCCTCGAACAGGTCGGCGGAACGGTCCACCATTACCGGCTCGCCGGTGGGTGTTAATTGGGCGAGCAGAATCTCAGTCAAACCACGCAGTTTGACGGCGAGATCGGTAATGGTGTCTGATTGCTTATTGGGTAGATGCATGAATCCCTCGATTGGCTGCAACAACGCGTAGATGAACAAGCTTTATTGTAGCTTGTTCACAACGGGTGTCGGGGCAATCTTGTGGCAATGCGGAGCTGCATCGCCCGGGACGCCGGAGCCGATCAGGCTTCGCTCAGGCTTTCCTGTTCTGCCTCTGCTACCAGTTGGGATTTCATTTCCGGAGGCAAGTCATTCCAATGGACGTCCATCAGTGCGCCCTGCAAAGCGTAGAGCATCACTTTGGATACATTGATATGCCGTGCCTTGATGCGGCGATACGCCTCAACCGCACCAGTGCGACGAAGATCCGCGTAGGTGTTTATTCCGATAGCATGAAGGATATTTACGGATGCCATACCCAGGTTTTTCAACTGGAGTAATTCACTATGACTGATAGCCATACAAGACACGCTCCACTTTAATTATCATTATTTTGTGTTGGCCAGGGAACAATTTCCATTTATAGCCAAGCGTTATATTACATACTTAAAAACATTGCGCAATACTTCTTCCAAAACTCGTGAGTTGCTTCCGAAGTTTTCATGAAAAAGTGGCGCAAAAAAATATTTTCGATGAGTTTACCTGCAATAAATGACTGAAAATCAAAATACAAAAATCGATAAACGCTTGTTGTGCGGTCTCGATAATCACGAATTGATAGATATTCCGCAGTTGCGTTGTCGAATGCATCGCGCTGTGGTTGCACCTTTGCTTGCTCTTAAAGATGCTGCGCTTGTAGCAGGTTTTGATTTGCAGGTGGCCAGCAGTTATCGTTCTTTTGATCGCCAATTGCATATATGGAACAGCAAGGTCCGGGGGGAACGTCCGGTACTCGATACTGATGGAAAACCCTTGGATATTGCTGATTTATCGGAGCGGGAGCTGGTATTTGCGATATTGCGCTGGTCCGCTTTGCCCGGTGCGTCACGCCATCATTGGGGCACGGATTTCGATGTTTATGACCGGTCTCTCATTAGTGAAGATTACGTTGTCCAGCTTACCGTTGCCGAAACCGTTGATGATGGACCTTTTGCGCCTTTCCATTCGTGGTTGAGTAAAACGCTGGGAAAAAACCATACTGATTTTTATCGACCTTACGCGCAGGATACAGGTGGTGTTGCACCCGAGCCATGGCATTTAAGCTATGCACCGGTTGCTGAACACTACGCCGAACAATTAACGGAAGATGTGTTGCGGGCGCAAATCGAAGCGAGTCCGGTCTTACTTAAAAAAATAATCCTGGAAAACTTACCGGAAATTTATCAGCGGTTTATTTGCGTTTCGGAAAAGTAAAAATTATTTCGCAGGAATTTCTACACTCTATAAACATTTATAAAAACATACGCTACCTACGGAGCACGCATCTTGAGTGATTTTATTACGGATACCAAGCAGCCGACTGTGGCGCGCTCGGGTATTTTCAGTTGGATGTTGTTTGACTGGGCCGCGCAACCATTTTTTACCGTCATCATTACTTTTATTTTTGGCCCCTATTTTGTTTCGCGTCTTGCAGAAGATGCTGCAGCGGGGCAGGCGGCGTGGGGTTATACCATTACGGTCTCGGGTATTATTGTGGCGCTGCTCGCTCCCGTATTGGGTTCGGTGGCGGATGCAACCGGTACCCGCAAGCCCTGGATCGGTGTTTTTGCGCTGATCAAGATTATTGCATTGCTGCTGCTGTGGTACGCAAGTCCGGGTTCGGCTCTGTGGCTGCCGGCGTTGTGCATTGTTCTTGCAACGGTTGCTGCCGAGTTTTCCATTGTATTCAACGATTCCATGATGCCGCGTCTGGTGCCCGAAGCGGAGATTGGCCGCATTTCAAACCTGGGCTGGGGCTTGGGTTATGTGGGCGGTCTGGTAGTGTTGTTCATGGTTCTATTATTTTTCTCGGCCGACCCGGTGGATGGTAAAACGCTGTTGGATAACGAGCCCTGGTTTGGGCTGGATCCGCGGCAAGGCGAGGACGCCCGGATAACCGGCCCGTTTTCAGCTATCTGGTATTTAATTTTTATTTTGCCGATGTTTTTGTTTACGCCGGATGGAGGAAAAGGTCTCCCATTAAACAGAGCGGTGAAGTCAGGTTTACGTGAATTAATAAATACACTTATTGAACTGAAGCAGCGCACCGGCGTGTTACGTTTTTTTATCGCGCGCATGATTTATCAGGACGGTGTAAACGGCTTGCTGGCATTGGGCGGTACTTTTGCGGCAGGTATGTTTGGCTGGCAAACGATGGAAATGGGCATTTATGGCATCCTGCTGTTGGTGGTGGCCATTGGCGGATGTCTCATAGCAAGCTGGTTGGATGCGCGCCTTGGATCGAAACGGCTGGTGTTGCTGAGTCTGATTTTTTTGGTTACCGCGTGCGTGGGAATTGTCTCCACCGGGCCGGGTTATACATTATTCGGTGCGGTGCAATTGGCACCGCTGGATTCCGGTGGAATGTTTGGCACGGCGGCTGAAAAAGCCTATATTTTATTTGGCTTGTTAATCGGCATTGCGTTTGGGCCTGTGCAGGCTTCCTCCCGCTCATATCTGGCCCGCAGTGTGTTGCCAGAGGAGGCCGGACGTTATTTTGGGATATACGCGTTATCCGGGCGAGTGACTTCGTTTCTTGCGCCCATGTCTGTTGCAACACTGACGTTGTATACCGGTTCGGCCCGCATCGGAATGAGCGCACTGATTGTTTTTTTGCTGGTGGGGCTGTTGCTGTTATGGATTACCCCTTATCCGGCCAACCGGGCACTGATTAAAAGTTAATGCAGAAAATCATACCCTTGAGAGAAAAATATGCGTGACATTGATCGCCCGCAAGCTAATCGGACTCAGCCGGTGCGGGATATCTGGCAACTGATTTGCAGCGAAGCGGTGGAAGCCAGTGCGCGCGAACCGGTGCTGGCGAGTTTTTATCACGCGACGATTTTGAATCACTCATCATTTGCGGCGGCCATTTGTTTTCATCTGGCGAATCGGCTTGATAGTCAGGCGATGCCCGCGATGATGATTCGGGAAGTCTTTGAAGCAGCGCTGGCCAGCGAGCCGCAAATTGAACAGGCGATGCGCGCCGATATCTGCGCGCACCGGGAGCGTGATCCGGCGTGCGATCAGTATTCCATGCCGTTTTTGTTTTTTAAGGGCTACCACGCCTTGCAGTCATACCGTATCGCCCACTGGTTATGGCAGCACGGACGCCAGTGTCTGGCGCTCTACCTGCAGAACCAGATATCCCAGGTTTTTGATGTCGATATTCACCCCGCTGCTGTTATCGGCTGCGGGATCATGATTGATCATGCAACTGGCGTGGTCATGGGGGAAACCGTAGTGGTGGAAGACAATGTGTCGCTGTTGCACGGTGTTACCCTTGGCGGCACGGGTTGCGCGGGTGGGGATCGTCATCCGAAAGTACGGCGGGGAGTGCTCATCGGTGTGGGGGCCAAAATTCTAGGCAATATTGAAATTGGTGAAGGTGCAAAGATCGGAGCCGGCAGCGTTGTGCTGGAGCCGGTATTGCCTCACACCACCGTGGCAGGCGTTCCTGCGCGAGTAGTTGGGCGTCCGAAAGCCAAGCAGCCGGCGTTGGATATGGACCATCATCTCAACGATGATTCAGCGGGAGATCCTTCCCCCACGGCGGATTAAAGGGTCGCGCTTCGGGCGCTGCGTTGCTGACCGATCAGGTTGATATCTACTTCCTCTTCATCCTGACCGTGCATAAGCCATTTCAGGACCGCCATACGGCTGTTCAACATGCCTTTATAGGTTTCTAGCACGATCTTATTGGGGCGGGGGTGTTGCTCCATACAATTGATCCGCCCGGTCAAAAAAGCGATGTCCTGTTCAACTTTGAAACGTACAGCAGAGGTATCGGTAAGTTGACCGGCTACCAGGATAGATTTGTCGTTAGCTGTGCTCATGGTTCCGTCCTCGCAGGAATAGCTGCTGTCATGCAATAAAAAAACCGCGGCTTTTTCAGGAAAGCCGGAGCCTGTTACATAAACCGTGGTTGGTGGACCCGTGCTGCAGGGTGAAGGGTTTTGCAAGTATGGATTCACACAGTGCGCGCTGCCAGTGCAGAAACCATAATGTTTTGTAACAAACAGAAAAACTGTTATCACCAAAGCGGGTGGTGAGGATGAGCAGGATGTCAGCCTTTTTGTCCCGCGAGTGCTATTCTCAGGAAGTATCAATAATCAGGTAACTACTATGGAAACGAGAGAATTCGACATTATCTTTCGTGGCGATATCGTCCTTGGCCATCAGCTGCAGGACGTGAAGCAGCGTTTACAACAACTCTTTAAAGTCGATGCGACCAAGGTGGATGCATTGTTTACCGGTCGGCCCGTGCCGCTCAAACGCGGATTGGACGAGGCTACCGCCCAAAAATATCGCGCTGTGCTGTACAAGGCTGGCGCTCAGGTTGAAGTCAGCCCAACGACTGGCACGGCATCGCGTTCGGCACCGCCAGCGCCGGCCCGTCCCGGTGGTGGCTGGAGTCTCGCCCCTGTCGGAGCATACCTGCTGACGCCAACGGAGCGGCCCCGGATCAATCCGGTGTTGATTGATACCGGTAGTATCAGCCTGCGCCCCTCGGGAGGTAATCTGCTGGATGCCAGTGAGTTGCCGCCGGTAGAGTCCGCTTCGGTAGCTGTACCGGATTTTGATGTGGCAGTGGTCGGCGCGGATCTGATCGGTTCCGATTACCGGCTGGATCTGCCGCTGCTTGACGTAGAGGTTGAGGATTGGGGAATCGCTGAAGTAGGTACGGATCTGATTGCACCTGAAGAGCGCCCCGTTAAACCAAGTGTTGCGATTTCGGCTGGCGATTTTGGTTTGGCGCCGGTTGGCAGTGATCTCGGCCAGATAAAACCCCAGGTAACGCCAGTCGTGCCGGATATCAGCAGGATCCAACTGGTCGAGTAACAAAAACGCTTTCCCAACAAAAACATCTTCGCAAAAAGGAATCTTCGGATTCCTTTTTTTATTTCCCGTATGGGGCCTGTTAAATTTTCCGACGTTTGATTGCTCAAGCTTTTTTATTTTTCCTATTTCGTTTAACGTAATTCTAATTATTTTTTTCGGATTTTTTTCAAAAAAAGGTGTCGATAAACTTTCCACTTTTTCTTTATGAAAGACATCTGAAAGCGTGACTGAATGTAAAGTTCTAACACAAAACCAGAACTCTCGAAAAAAGGACTTCTATGCCAATCGCAGGTCTTTTATACTGCCCGCGTTGTTACCAATTAGTGCGATTGATAAGGTCAGAAATCACAAATGATATTGACCAGGTATCGCAACGAAAGAATTTATTAGCCAGGGAAATGTCTTATGTACGCCGAAAAAGTGCGCGAAATTTTAGCCAAGCACAGCCGTCTTGATGTAGATATCAATAGCCTTAAAGAAGAAGATGATCTTTATGAGCTCGGGCTTACCTCACTGACCACCGTCAATATTATGCTCGCAATTGAAGACGCATTTGATATTGAATTTCCAGACAGTAAATTAAACCGCAAGACATTTAATAGTATTGAATCGCTGGTAGAAGTTATTGAAGAACTGGTTGAGTGACCGGTTTGAATAGCTTGATGTGCGACTGATGTTTAACGCATGCAGAAAAAATAACAACATAAGGCTTTATATTTTTATCACGCTGTATAACAGCAAGCTAACAAAAGGGATCTGACGATGAGCGCACCCGCCACTCTGGACGAAATCAGTTTTGCCGCACTTCTGGAAGTAGTTCACTTGCTGGGGCGCGACATCGTGCGACCCGCTGCCGTCGCTGTTGATAAGGATGCACGGTTTCCTCACGAAGCCTTCACCGAATTTAAAAAACATAAACTGCTCAGCTCCTATGTGCCCCGTGCCTATGGTGGAATGGGACTGAACATCACCCAGATCTGTAAAATTTGTGAAATCCTCGGAGGCTATTGCGCCTCCACGGCAATGATCTTTGCCATGCATCAAATTCAAGTGGCCTGCATTGTTCACCACTGTGAATCGTCGGATTATTTTCAGAATTTTTTGCGTGAGCTGGTGCGGGAACAATATCTTCTGGCTTCGGCCACTACCGAACTTGGGGTAGGCGGCGATCTGCGCAGCAGTCTTTGTGCGGTTAAGGTGGATGGTGAACGCTTTACGCTGGAAAAGCAGGCACCGGTTATTTCCTATGGTGTGGCAGCAGATTATGTAATGGTTACCTGTCGTCGTGCGGAAGATGCCCAGGCTTCTGATCAGGTTCAGGTGCTGGTCGACAAAAAAGAAACCACTCTTGAGCAGTTGTCCGGTTGGGATACGCTCGGCTTTCGCGGTACGTGCAGCGCGGGTTTTGTATTGCGCTCCACCGGTCATGTGCAACAGATTCAACCGGCACCTTTTGCCGATATTCTTGCGCAGAGCATGCATCCGGTTTCTCATCTGGTATGGGGTTCGCTGTGGCTCGGTCTGGCTCAGGACGCTGTAGCGCAAGCGCGCTCATCGGTGCGTGCTGCCGCCCGAAAAAATCCTTCCAACCCGCCTATTTCCGCCATGCGTTTGACAGAGCTGGATGAGGTCGTGTTCAGCATGCGCGCCGGGCTGATGACGGTCATTGATGAATACCAGCAAAAACTGGATGCGGGTAACCGAGAGGCTTTTTCTGATTTTGGTTTTGCTATCCGCATTAACAACGTCAAGCTGCGCTGTTCGGAACTGGTGGTAGACATTGTGTCCAGTGCGCTGTCGATCGTCGGCATTATGGGGTACAAAAATGATACGCCCAACAGTTTATGCCGCCACGTCCGCGATGCTTATGGTGCGGCGCTGATGGTTAATAACGATCGAATTCGCGGCCACAATTCCACCATGCAGATTATGGTGAGAGAGGCACAATGAAGCAGGTCAGAGCGTTAAACCCGACAACTTATGAGCGACATCTTATCCATGGTGCCGAACGTACCTGGGCCGAGACCAATTGCTACGTAGATGTGGTGGTGGAGTTGCTGCATGGTTTAGGTTACGAGCCCATCGCAGCCTTGCCCTTCACGCTGGGAATAGATTTTGAAGGAGATCAGTGGAGCTTTTTCAAATTTCCTCACGAAGATCTATTTGCGCTCTACGGCATGGAAATTCAGGAGTTTAATCCCTGGCGTTCGCTGGCCCGGCATGTCGAAATGCAGGTAGGGCTTGGCCGACCGGTCCTGGTTGAAATGGACTCATGGTTTTTACCCGATACGGCGGGCACCGCGTACAAACTCGCACACGTGAAATCCACCATCGCCGTCAACGCAATTGATATTGAACAGCGTTACCTCGGATATTTTCACGGCCAGAGTTATTACGAATTAAGCGGTCAGGATTTTGTTGATATTTTTCAGCTTGAAGGTCTGGCGCACGAGCGCATGCTGCCGCCTTATATCGAATACGTAAAACTGCGCAACCTGCACGAAGTGCCACGGGGTCAGGCACTGGTTAATGCATCGCTTGATCTGCTGCGCAAACATCTGCAACTGATTCCTCGTGAAAATCCCTTTGTGCGTTTCAAAGACGCCTTTGAGCGGGATTTTGAATGGTTACTGACTCAGGACATTGAAACCTTCCATCTCTATTCCTTTGCCACTTTCCGTCAGTATGGTGCTTGCTTTGAATTGGTAGAAACTTATTTAAAGTGGTTGCAACGGCATGGACAGAAAGACCTGGATACAGCCATCTCTGCTTTTGCGGCGATCTCCAACAACACCAAAGCTTTTCAATTTCAACTGGCACGGGCTATGGCGAGAAAGCGTGCTATTGATCTGGCCCCACTGGATGAAATGGCCGTCGCATGGCAAACCGGTATGGCTCAGTTAGCAGCATTGTATTGCTGAAGGAATGACGGTTATGAACGGAACATCAATTGAGCAGGCGCTTGCTTTGACCGACGATTGGCAGCTGACTCGTGTACCCGCTGATGCCATCGCCAACCCTGCTGAGTTGGTGTCACAGGTGTTATCCTGGCAAACCGCCTGTGTGCCCGGTACGGTGGCGCAGGCGGTTCTCAATGGCTCAGCACAACCCCTTGATCTGGATGCTGACGACTGGTGGTACCGTTGCCACTTCAATTATTTACCTGCAAAAAATAATTCAGCCGTTCTGTGTTTCGCCGGGCTTGCGACCATCGCGCAGGTTTGGCTTAACGGCGAGCTGATTCTGCAATCGCGCAATATGTTTATTCCACATCAGGTTGATGTAGAAAAATATCTGCAGCCCACCAATGAACTGGTTATATGTTTCCGCTCTCTCGCGCGCGAGCTGGGCCAGAAACGCCCGCGTCCGCGTTGGAAAACCAATTTGGTAAACCAGCAACAATTGCGCTGGGTGCGTACCACATTGCTTGGTCATATCCCCGGCTGGTGTCCGCCGTTAACCCCGGTTGGCCCTTGGCGCAGTATCCGGTTGATGCATCGACCAGCGGTGGAATTAATTGAATCGCGGGTGCAGCAGGTGCTGAGCGATGCGGGTAGCTTTTCTGCCGACTTTGCGGTGCAGCTGCCCGCAGGCAGGAAGGTTTCAAGAGCGACATTGTTTGTTGAAGATCAAGCAGTGCCGTTGCATGTGCAACAGAGTACGCTTGGCGCCACCCTGAATGGCGAAGGCTTTATTGATGCCGCACAGCAATGGTGGCCACATACGCACGGAACACCACACCTGCTTTCCTGTCGGCTGGAGCTGACCCTTGATGATGAACAGGACTGGGTATGGCCGCTCGGTGAGCGGGGTTTTAAGCAGCAGCGGCTGTTGGTCGACGATAGCCAGCTCGCACTGGAGGTAAACGGCGTACCGCTATTTTGTCGTGGCGCCTGCTGGACGGTTGCGGATATTTTTACGTTAGATGGCGATCGCAATAATCTGCGCCGCTCACTAACGCTTGCGCGGGATGCGGGCATCAACATGCTGCGTATTGGCGGCACCATGATTTATGAGAGCGATGATTTTTATCAGCTCTGCGACGAGCTGGGTATTCTGGTCTGGCAGGATTTCATGTTTGCCAATATGGATTATCCCATCGAAGACCCGGACTTCCTGCAGCAGATTACCGCCGAAGTGCAGGCGCAGTTACGGCGGTTATCGCACTTTGCCTGTGTCAGTATTTATTGCGGCAACAGCGAAGTGCAACAGCAGTCCGCTATGCTGGGTATGCCGCGTGAATACTGGAGTAACACATTTTTTGATAAAGACCTGCCGGAGTTGTGCAGCCACTATCATCCAGGTGCTGTTTATTTTCCTTCAACGCCCTGCGGTGGCGCTTTGCCGTTTACTATCAGTGACGGGTTAACCCATTACTACGGCGTGGGCGCTTATAAACGGCCATTAACCGATGCGGCCTTGGCGCCAGTAAAATTTACGCCGGAGACGCTTGGCTTTTCCCACATTCCTGAACCCTCGACGGTTGATAAAATTTTCAAGGGTGCTTTGTTCGCGGCCCATCACCCGGACTGGAAAGCACGGGTCCCTCGGGACTCTGCCGCTGGCTGGGACTTTGAAGATATCCGCGATCACTATCTGCAGTTACTTTTTTGCGAAGATCCGGTGAGCTTGCGCAGCCATGATCCGCAGCGTTACCTCGAATTATCTCGAGTGGTGACCGGTGAAGTTATCCAGCGCGTAATGGCACTCTGGCGTTCCGCCGAGCATCCCTGTCAGGGTGCTTTATTGTGGTTTTACAAAGACCTGCTGCCCGGCGCTGGCTGGGGAATGCTCGATAGCGATAATCAACCCAAGGCGGTGTATTACGCATTCAAGCGTGCTGCAAAAAAAATCGCTGTGTATTGCGTGGATCGTGGGCTGGATGGCTTGTATCTCACTCTCATTAACGAAACGGCCGATTGCCGGAATGTTAATTTGCAACTCGCCGCTTACAAAGCGGGTCATATCGAAACATTAAAAACATCTCGCGCATTAACGCTCGCTCCACGTTCGACCACCACCGTTAGTGCGGATGAATTATTGGGATATTTTGCGGATCTGACTTATAGCTATCGGTTTGGCCCCCGCCAGCATGATGTGGTGAGTGCGTGCTTGTACGATGAAGAAAATAACCGGCTGCATGAGGATTTTTATTTTCCCGTCAGCTACGCCGTCGCGCCAAAAAAGATTGAGGGCATCACGGTAGAGGTGATGACACTGGAAGATGGTCAGCTGGCGCTGAAGATCTTTACTCCGCACTTTCTGCAGTCCGTGCGCCTGGAGTTAAGGTCTCACCGTATGGAAGATAATTATTTCCATCTCGCCCCGAACACGGATCGGTTGATCCGCTTAACCGCGTTGGGCGACAGCGCCCTGCCGGTGAAGGGATACCTTGAAGCACTCAATCTGTCAGAGCCGGTCAAGGTTCGTTGAGCAGGGGCGCCGCTACTATGACAAATGTATCCACCACTGCGCACCGCTATCCCGACGTCACCCGCGATGCTTTTTATATTCCTGCTGCCGAGTCCTGTGTTTTTTCCTGGCAGCATCAGTCCTGCGCGCCGCAGTGGCGTAATCAGGTGGTTATCCTCTGCGGTCCCGTGGGTTATGAATACACTCACAGCCACCGCACGATGAAACATCTGGCCGATTCTTTCGCCCAGCAAGGATTTGTCGCGTTGCGCTTTGACTGGCACGGGCTGGGGGATTCACCCGGCTCGGAACTGGATGAAAACCGGATAACCACCTGGCTGGCGAATATCAGCGCACTGATTAATTATGCGAAGACAACTTTTCCCGGGTGCCAAGTCTGCTTGTTGGGTCTGCGTTTCGGTGCGACTCTCGCCTGCCTCACAGCGGCAGGTACAGAAATTAATAATCTATTGTTGTGGGAGCCGATTATTAAAGGCCGCACCTACGTGCGTGAATTAAGTGCGTTGTCCCGTTTCGCGGCGACGGCGGACATGCATCAGGACTATATCGAAAGCGCCGGTTTTCTGATGACTGCGAATACGGCAGAGGATATAAAAAAAATAAATCTGTTGCAGGAGCCATTGCAGGTTAACGGCAACATCCTGATCGCGGTGCGCGATGATCGTCCGGCCGACGATACGTTGTTACAGAAAATTCTGGCGGATGGTCAGGACGTGCTGCAAATGCCTCTGCCTGGTTACATGGATATGATGGCGGAGCCGCAAAACACCATTGTTCCGTTCAGCGCAATCGACAGCATGGTGCAGTGGCTGGTGAACAGTCACGGTGAATTAACCGAGCCAGTGGCACCTGCTGTGACGCCCGCGCGGTCGCTGATGCTGGATGGCAACGCCCCCGGCGTGTTGAAAATTCAGGAACAGCCTCATTGGTACGATGAGCAACGCGCGTTGTTTGCCATCGGCAGTTGTCCTGCAGCGGGTTGCAATCCGTCGCTGCCTGCCATCGTGCTGGTCAATTCCGGATCGGTTCATCACGTAGGTCCAAACCGTGTTTACACGCAGCTCGCGCGTACGTTTGCAGCACTGGGTTATTTCGTTTTGCGCCTCGACCTCGAAGGCCTGGGTGATAGTTGTAAAGCCGATGTTGCGCGGGAGAATCACCCGTACCAGCCGGGCGCGGTGGACAATGTTTATCAAGCGATGACGTATTTGATGGAGCAGGGCATTGCTAACCAGTTTATTGTGGGTGGTATCTGTTCCGGCGCCCACACCGCGTTTCATTGTGCGCTGCGCGCGGTGGAGCAAAACCGGCGCAGCTTGTTAAAAGAAGTTCTGCTAATTAATCCGTTAACGTTTTATTGGCGCGAGGGAATGTCGCTGGCGATTCCCGCCGAAGCGCAGAATCTCCATGACACAGCCTATTATCGTCAGTCTATTCGCAATCTCGAGAAGTGGAAAAAACTGCTGACCGGTCGGGCCGCAACCGGATACATTTTTCGTTACGCTGCGGAGCGCTCCCGACAGCTGGCGCAGGGCCAGATTAAAAACATCCGGGAAATTCTGTTCAAGCAGCGCAGCCAGCTGGCGGAAGATTTTATTCGTATTGCAGGGCAGGGCATTCGGATCCGGTTTGTGTTGTCCTCGGGGGATCCCGGTTACGACATCATCAAGTCTCAGGCGGGGCGCACATTTCGTAAAGGTATAGCGCAGAAGACAATGGCGCTCGACCTGATTGAAGGGGCGGACCATACCTTTTCCAAAAAAATAAAACGTGAACAATTATTGGCGGTAGTGGGTGAACGCTATCGCCATATAGAGTCCAATAATTAATTGGGCGCTTGCCAAAGGAAACAGGAAGCAACTGTTATGATTACGCTTGTTCATCAGTATTTTTCCGAATCGGCCCGGCGCTTTCCGGACAAGCCGGCGGTGTGTTGTGAAGACGATGTAGTAACCTTTTCACAACTGGATAAGTTCTCTAACGCATTTGCGCGCGCGTTGCACAGCGCGGGCGTCAAGCGTGGCAGTTTCGTACCTTTCTTTATGCAGAAAAGCGTGCGCTCCATTCAATCCATTCTGAGCATACTTAAGGTCGATTGCGCTTATATACCGATCGATATCAATTCTCCGGCGCAACGTCTTGAGGCAATCCTCAATGCCGCCAATGCCACGTTGGTGATCGTGGATGATCACAGTGAGGCGTTGCTGCGCGAGCTTTTGCCGGACCACGGGCTGCAGCTGATTAATATTGAGCAGAGCACGGGTGAAGATGAGTCACCGCTGGTGTACAAAAATTTATCCATTGATATTGCGTATGTACTGTTCACCTCCGGCTCAACCGGCACCCCAAAGGGTGTGATGATTCCCCACAAAGCCATCATTGATTATATCGACTGGTGTGTGGAGACCTATGAACTGACAGATCAGGATGTCATCGCCAATCATGCCCCCCTGTATTTTGATAATTCCACCTTTGACCTCTATACCGCATTCAAGAGCGGCGCGACTTTGCATCTGGTGCATGAAGAGCTGAATGCGGTAATCCCGCTGTTGGTGCGCTGGCTGCGCGAGCGCGAGATTACGACATTCTTTTGTGTGCCGTCCGTGTTGACGATGCTGTTGAAGTCGCGTCGGCTTAAAGAAGACAGCTTTCCCAAGCTGCGTCATTTAATTTGCGCCGGCGAAGTATTGCCGGCTGATATTCTGGCTGAGTGGATGCAGCGTTATCCGCATCTGCAGTTCACCAATATGTACGGCCCTACGGAAATTACCGTGGATTGCAGTTACCACATTATCCGCGAGCGACCCGGTGCAGATTGTATGAATATTCCGATCGGCAAGGCGCGTACTAATATGGAGTTGTTTGTGCGGCGTGAGTCCGGTGAGTTATCAACGGCAGTGGGTGCAGAGGGGGAGCTGCTGGTGCGCGGAACTTCTGTCGCTTATGGTTATCTGGGAGACGCAGAGCGCACGCAGAAGGTTTTTATCCAGAATCCCAATAATCCGTATTTTCATGATCCCTTGTATTGCACTGGTGATTTGGTTCGCATCGACGCTGACGGCAATTTTCTTTTTCTAGGCAGAGCGGACGATCAGATTAAGTTTCTTGGATATCGCATCGAGCTGGGTGAGATCGAAGCCAACCTGATGGCGCTGCCCGGGATAGAAGAGGGTGTTGTGGTCTTCAACAACAGTGATATAGAAGACGAGCGCGAACTGGGCGCACTGGTGAGCCTGAGCGAAGGATACACGCTGGAAGCCCTGAGCAAAGATTTGAAATCCCGTTTACCACCGTACATGGTACCGACGCGGTTACGCCTGGTTAACGGCGAGTTCCCCCGCACACCCAACGGCAAATATGATCGCAAGGCCACCCGAAAAATTGTCTTCGCACCAGTGGTGCAAGGGTAAATCTTATGCAGGATCATCAACGCTATCATCTGGTTGACCTCATCCGTTTTATCGCGGCGATGATGGTATTGATGTATCACTACACCGCATCAGGTATCGGTAACACAATGAACGACCGATATAAACTTTTGGCCACCAAAGATCTGTATCCTGAATTTTTCTGGTTTACCAAATACGGTTTTCTTGGTGTCCACCTGTTTTTTATGATCAGCGGTTTTGTGATTCTGGCATCGGCGCTTAATCGGAGTGCGATCGAATTTGCCATCGCGCGCTGGACGCGACTGTACCCGAGTTACTGGTTCGCGGTGATCTTCACCACCGGCGTGCTGTTTATTTTTCTGGGGCAGGATTTTGACGTAACGCTGACGGACTTTCTTGCTAACATGACGTTGCTCAATGACTATATGGGCATCACGGATATTGATCCCGTGTATTGGACCTTGCACGCGGAGTTGCAGTTTTACGGGTGCGTATTCCTGCTGATCTTATTTGGCGTTGTACAGCATTATCGTATCTGGCTGGTTATCTGGATTGCATTGGCGATCATCTATGCCACTTTCCGCCAGCCGTTTTTTATGCCGTGGTTTATTTCGCCTGCCTATTCATCCTATTTCATTGCCGGTGCGGTATTTTATCTCGCCGCCCGGGACGGTTACGGCCGCTTCCATATTGCAATGCTGCTCATCTCACTGGCGCTTAGCCTCTATCACGTTTTTCCGCAGACCGACGAATATATTCAGCGGCACACGCTCGGGGATCAACTGATAACCTCGACCATAATCATCGCCTATTACCTGTTATTTTTTCTAATCTCCAGCGGTCATCTGAGCATCAAACGCTCTGCAACCGTACTGTTGTTAGGTTCGCTTACTTATCCGCTCTATCTGACCCATCATGTGGCGGGGCGTTATTTGATTGATTACCTCGACCCCATGATGAATAAATACGTGATCCTGTTTGGTTTGATAGCGGCAGCATTATTTATTGCTTATGTGGTAACCGAGCTGATAGACAAGCGATTGGCCGGATTCCTGCGCAAAACCCTGACACGCCTGCTGGTGCGTGACCGGACTACAGCACATGTATCTGAAATACGTCCGGAGTAAAAGCCGGTTTTTTTTGTTCCACTGTTAGAAGTGTTATATGAGTGAGAGGCAGCGTTACCACCTGATTGATCTGGTTCGTTTTATGGCAGCGTTTATGGTTATGGTGTTTCACTACACCGCGCTGGGCGCAGCGGATGTGATGGAGGGACGCAAGCGTTTACTCGCACCCATGGATGTCTATCCCGATCTTTACCCGGTTACCAAATATTGGTTTCTGGGCGTTGAATTGTTTTTTCTGATCAGCGGTTTTGTAATTCTGTCATCGGCGTTAAAACGTAGCGCACTTGAATTTATGATCTCCCGTGGTGCCCGCCTGTATCCAACATTGTGGGCGGCAATTTTCTTTACCACGGCGGTTTTATTTTATTTTCATCGGCCACATTTCAATATGAGCCTGATGCAGTTTTTTGCCAACCTGACGCTGTTGAATGACTATATGCATGTCCGCGATATTGATCCGGTATTCTGGACGCTGCATATGGAGCTGCAATTTTACGGCTGTGTATTTTTGTTGATTGTTTGTGGTGTGGTACAGCGGGTCAAGTTATGGCTTAGTGCATGGATGGCATTGACCATCTGTTATGCACTGTTTAAACAGCCGTTCTTTATGCCGTGGTTTTTGCCCCCGGCATATTCCGCCTATTTTATTGCGGGATGCATATTTTATCTGGGTGGCCAGCAGGGCTATCGGTTGTTTCACTGGATTATGCTGGCATTGTGTCTGCTGCTGAGTCTTTACCACGTGCCTCACCTGGTGCGACAGTTTATTGAAGTGGAATACTCGCAGGACCAATGGGTTTGTGCGGTGATTATTACAAGCTTTTACTGCATCATGTTTCTAATATCCATTGGCCGACTGAATATCAAAATGTCGTCAACGGTCGTGCTGCTAGGCGGCTTGAGCTATCCATTGTATTTGACCCACCATATGTTCGGTCGCTATCTGATAGATTTTCTGGCACCTGTGGTAAATGTGTACCTGCTGCTGTTGGGGTTAACGATAACCGCCGTGCTACTGGCATTTGTTATTTACGTGGTGGTGGATAAGCGTCTGGCCAATTATTTACGGGTTTTCCTGACACGGTTGCTGGTGAAGCGCCGCCAAAATGAATGCCACCCACACTAATCAAGCGTGAGAATACAACCATGAATGAATCAATGCTGGAGAGCCTGCAGGACATTTTCCGTTTCGTCTTACAGCTGCCGGAAGATGCAAACCTGGAAGCGGTAAATCAGGATAATACGCCCAAGTGGGATTCAATGGCTCAGGTGTCTCTGGTGGCAGGCATTGAGAGTGAATTTGATGTGCAGCTGGAGTTGACCGAAGCCATGCAAATTACCTCATTTGAATCCTGTGTAAAACTACTGGAACACAAACTCGCCTCATAAGCGGGAATCTGGACAGCCGGAGTTGCCATGAAATTTCTACAAGCTCACAGTCTGCTGAAGGATTTCAGCTCAGAAAAAAAGCAGCGGCTGAAACTGGTGATGTCCGGTCAGCCGGAAAATCTTTGTCTGTTTGTGCGCGCCGAATACGCATTGCACGGCATTGACTGTGAAATCGAAACTATTCCTTTTAACACTCTGCATCAGTATCTGCTGACGGCGCAGGAAACCGGTGTTGATGAATGCTTCCTGTTGTTGCCCTGGGATTTCCTGCCGTCACTGGACTGGCGCTCCGGCGCCGGGGAAAGCGCGGCCTCGTTTGAAGCAATCGCACAGCAGGCCGAGCAGGTCAGCAGCTTGTTGCAGCAGCGTAATGCGCAGTACTTTTACCTGCAGGCTCCGGTGCTGCCCCTCGGTGCCAATGCGGCGGATAATCAGCGACTGCAGAACTATCTGGTGGGACTGGCTCTACAACTAAATGCGGAAGTATTGGCCGCAGATTTCTTTTCCCTAGCGAACTACCTGAATTATGGTGCGCCCTTTGTCAGTAATCGCTGCGGTGATATCGCGCAGTTGATGTGCCGGCGGCTTTTATCGCCCGCGGTACCGCCGAAGAAGTTGCTGGTAACGGATCTGGATAATGTCACGTGGAGTGGTGTTATCGGGGAAGACGGTATCGAAGGAATAAAGGATCAATCTGAAGGCGCGGGCTATCCGCACTTTATTTACCAGACACTGCTGCGCAAACTCAAGCATCAGGGTGTGCTTCTGGCGGCGGTCAGTAAGAATGATCCGGATCTTGCCCTTGCGCCTTTTCAACGGGCTGATTCAATTCTGCGCGAAGAAGATTTCGTCATTGTATTGGCCAGCTACGAAGACAAAGCTGCGCAATTGAACGCCCTCGCGACACAGTTAAATCTGGGGCTGGATGCCTGCGTATTTGTCGATGATAATCCGGTGGAAATTGCAGCAGTAGCTCAGGCTTTGCCGGCAGTTACCTGCGTGACATTTCCGGCAAAGGCCGATGGTCTGGTGGAACTGGTTGCGCAGCTGGAACAATTATTTTCAACCGCGACCATAACTGATGAAGATCGTCACCGCACCGGTCTATATCGAACCCGTCTCGCCGGTATGGTGCCGGTTACCTCCGCTGGGGTGAATCTTGAGCAGTTTCTACGTAATCTGGAGATGGCGCTGCATATCGTTGATCGCACCACCCAGAACCGGGAACGCGCACTGCAGCTGATCAATAAAACCAACCAGTTCAACCTCAATGGCCAGCGCTACACGGCGGCAGAATTGCAAGAAATATTATCTGCCGGTGGCCGTTTGTTCACCGCCAGTTTAAAAGATAGGCATGGCGATCACGGTGAAATTATCGCGTGCCTGATTGATTGTGAAGAAAATATTGTTGCGTTGGTGATGTCTTGCCGCGTTATGCAGCGCAAAGTTGAACAGGTTTTTCTGGGGTGGTTGGCAATGCAGGTGCTGACTAGAGAATTTTTGTCGCTGCGCTATCGGAACACCGAGCGCAATACGCCGATCAAACAGTTTTTAACCGCAGAGCAGTTTTCATTCGAGGGCGAGAAAGCCATAGCATTGCGCCGGAGTTTTGCGCAACGACAAGAAACACTAATGTCCTGGTTTACGCTGGCTGTGCAGGAATAACACATATGACGATCGCCTCTGATATACAACGGCACGCCTTCTGGTTACATGGCGCGGCGGGTGAACAATGTTTTGCGTGGTTGCACCAGCCGGTGCGCTCAACAATAAAACGTGTGGGTGTGATTATTGTTGGTCCGCTCGGGCCGGAATATATGCACAGCCATCGCTCGGTCCGTTATCTGGCAGATCAACTGGCCGCGCAGGGTTTCGCGGCGTTGCGTTACGATCCGTTGGGTATGGGCAATTCCTCGTATGATCTTGCCGATGAAAAAATTGCGGCGGGATGGCTGGAATCACTTAATGCGGCTAGGCAATTTTTTCAAACTAACCTCAATATTGCTGATGTATTGCTGATCAGTTTACGTTCCGGCGCGCTGGTGGCCAGTGAATTTTTAGCCACCGGGGCGGTGACAGGCGCGGTCTTCTGGTATCCCTATCTGAAAGGATCGGCTTATGTACGGGATCTGCAGATTATCGATTCGATGTTACATATTGATTCTGCAGATGCTGATTTTATCGAGGCCGGTGGTTATCCGTTATATTCAGGTACTCGCGCGTGGCTGGAGAAAGTTGATGTGCTGTCGGTTACCACAAACGGTCTGCAGCACGCGTTAATTATCAACAATGCGGCGCAGCCCCCGACAAAGAAATTACAACAAGCGCTCTCTGCCCAGGGTGTTACTGTGACTCAGCAGAATCTGTCGGGCCTGGAACGCATGATGAAACAATCGGAGATTACCGAGGTTCCCGTTGAGAATGTCGAGGCAATCATTGATTGGGCGAACACCACTTATGTGGATGAGCAGGACAATGTAACGCTCAATATGGACCCCAGCAAAACACAGATCACGCCAGGGTTCAGCGAACGCACGATAGTAATTCCCGTGCAGCGACCCATGTTTGGAATCATGGCTGAACCCGTCACGCCCGATCATAAAAAACCGTTGCTGATATTCATTAACGGTGGTTCGGGGCACCATGCGGGGCCGAACCGGTTATATGTGGATGTCTGCCGTCGCTTGGCTGAGGAAGGTTACAGCTCGCTGCGGCTGGATTTAAGTAACCTTGGTGACAGCGCCCAGGATATTACCCCCGCAAGTCACAATCCCTATGCACTCACCGCCGCAAATGATGTTGCCGCGGTGCTGGCATTTCTGCGCGAGAACACCGCTTACGATAACTTTGTCCTGAGTGGTTTATGCTCGGGTGCGCATAACAGTTTTCAAGCGGTAGTTCATCGTCCGTCACCCGATGTCCGTGAAATTATCCTGATAAATCCGCTGGCGTTTTATTGGAAGCAGGGGGATTCGCTGTTAGCGCCTGAGGACAGTCAGCATGAGGCGGACGCAGCACACTACAGTGGCAATGTGCGCAGTCTGCGCAAATGGATCACGTTGTTCACCAACCCAAAAAAGTTGATGAGTGCGTTGCGCTTTGCAGTGAGATTAATCAGCAAAAAAATCAACAGGCTGGTTAAGCGGATAGCCGGAGCACTAGGATTTGTTCAGCGGTCGCAACTGGAAAAAGATCTGCTGCTGATTAATCAGCGCGGAACAAAAGTCACCTTGTTTATTGGCGAGACGGAACCCGGTTATCGATTGTTGCTGGCACAGGCGGGCGATACGGTGAAACAACAGGTGGCAAAAGAGCACATGCATATTGCAATCATCAAGAACGGCGACCACACGTTTTCGACATTGGCCAGCCGCCGTCACCTGATCAACTTATTTGTTGAGCACCTCAAGCGTTACGCTTGAGGTGGCTGAAGCGGCATTCAGATAAGATTCATTCCATTGGCTTCTGAAACAGATAAATAAATTTATCCGTCTTGTTCATGATGCCTTTGGCCCAGATACTCTGTTCATAATCGTCCGCAGGATTACGCAGAATATCCAGCGATTTTACGAACACAAAGCCTTCGCTTTCAAAATCTGCCCGTGCGAAATTTTCATCAATACGGTGCAAGGTCTGCGCAGCCTCTTTACCCGTGCCGGGTGTTGCCGCGTGGTCAATCACCAGGATGTGTCCACCGGGCTTCAAGGCCGCTTTGATTTGTTGAAAAAACGAATCCCGGTCTGCTTCGAAGCTCGGATCATTGGGGCGCGTAACATAAATGTCGTGATACGCCAGAGATAACCAGATAAGGTCCGCGTCCTCGGGTAGGTTCATCTGGGTCCACTCCCCATCCACACGCGTGACATTTTGCAGACGATTATCCGCCAGTCTCGCTTCCATCTCCGTTTGAGTGAAATGCAAAAATAAAGGTGTATTGACGAGATAAACCTGCCCTTCCTCACCGACCACCGCCGCCAGCAGCTCGGTATACCAGCCGCTACCCCCGAGTAGATCAATTACCTTCATGCCTGGCTCAACGCCAGCAAATGCGAGAATGTCAGCTGGTTTACGCTGGGCGTCATCGCGACGGTCTTCTTGAGGGCGCTGTGGATTAAAGTACACCGCCGTTTGATACCTATTGGCTTCGTGTTCGGCTACGGGTGATTTATCGCTACAGCCGATCAACGCGGCAAGAACGCTGAGAATAGAACCCAACCTGATCATGTCATCTCCTTGGAAGCTAGTGGTGTGAAGTTGGTGGCTAAAAAATTGACTAGGTGTTGATTGAACGTGCCCGATGATAGAGCTTTTTCTTCTATTGCCTCAAGTCTTGAGCGGAGACAGGCAGCTGATGGTCAGCATCTGGTGCGGGTGAGACAAGCGACCGGGCTTCATTGGGTTGGCGATTTTTATTATGGAATCCGTTGCGGTGACAATTTGTCATCAATTTTATAACGGCATCAACGGACAATAAAAAAGGCAGTGATTTCACTGCCTTTTTTGTGGGGGTTTACTGCGCTGCTTTGTAACGCTCAGCCGCGTCCAGAATTTCCTGGCGCGCCGCCTCAACACCGGCCCAGCCTTCTACTTTTACCCACTTACCTTTTTCAAGGTCTTTATAGTGCTCAAAAAAATGTTCAATTTGAGACAGAACAACCGGAGGCAGATCGTCGGTAGATTGAACCTTGCTGTACAAGGTGGTGAGTTTATCGTGTGGCACAGCCAGGATCTTTGCATCACCGCCGGCTTCGTCAGTCATCTTCAGCACGCCAATCGGGCGGCAACGAATCACAGAACCTGCTTGAACCGGCTGGGGAAACAATACCAGTACATCCGCCGCATCGCCGTCATCGCACAGGGTGTGTGGAATGTAGCCGTAGTTGCAAGGATAGTGCATGGCAGTGCTCACAAGGCGATCAACAAAGAGAGTATTGCTGTCCTTGTCGATCTCGTACTTGATTCCACTGTTCATCGGAATTTCGATAACAACGTTGATGTCATCGGGCAGGCTTTTACCGGAGGGAACTAAATCGAGGCTCATAAATGTGCTCACCTGGTTGAGTGGGGGAAATTTCAGGGGCGGGATTCTAACACAAACCCCCGGCTGCTCAATGTGCGCAAGCCGACGTGTTTGAGGGGGGAAATGCGGATTAAATCAGGTAAACAGCGCTTATCAGAGCGCCGACGATCATGATCAGTACCAGCCACCACAAGCCACTGCGGTGTGCATTGTTATAGGTGGGTTCAACGCGATTGCCGGGGGAGGTGGGGCGGGTCTTCCAGCGTTTTGGTTCCTGGCTGGCCTGGCGTTTTTCCACTGGTTTGGTCAAGGCTTCAATGGAGGGGCGAACCCGGGTTTTGTGATCGACACTTTCCGGCCCCACCAGACGAAAGCTGTACACATCAATGCGCAGGCGGTCGCCGCTGTAGGCGACGGATTCCTCGATGCGCCGCTCATTAATGAAGGTGCCGTTGGCGGAACTCAGGTCTTTTACGCGCAGACTGGTGCCGTCAACGGTGAGTTCTGCATGGCGGCGGGAGAGGTGAGTTCCGGGGATAACGATGTCGCACTGGGTTCCCCGTCCAATAACAACCGCTTGATTACGCGGAATTTCAAAGCTTTTTCCCGCCAGCCAGCTGCTGTCGGACACGAGGCGCCAGGGCGGCGTCTCATTGCGATTGGCCGGCCGACTGGCGACGCGATGGGGGTCGAGAACTTCAATCTCTACCGATCCCAGTTTGATGACGTCCCCGGGAACGATTTCTTTTTGCGTAACACGCTGACCGTTTACAAAACAGCCGCTCTGGCTGTTGTTATCTTTGAGGAATACTTTGTTTTCACTGCTGATAAGGCGCGCGTGCAGTGCATCAATACCTTCATCGCTCAGTACCAGGTTGTTATCTTTTGCACTGCCGATACTATAAAGCTTCTCGACCACCCAGAGCGGGGGGTGACGATTGTCCTTGAAGTGGATTTTCAGCATCTTGCAGTCCGCGCACAGGTCCGGGAGGAAATGGGAGTAGTGGCATTATATAAGCGATACATTTTGCTAAAGCAATAGACTCACAGTCAGACTATGAGGTCCGACAATGTTTCCCTCCCCAAAGGAACTTAAACGGCGCGCGTGGGACCAATTGACCTTATCAGCCACCGTAATCACCGGTGCCCTTTAAGAAGCCATATCGCTCCAGAAAAAGGCGTTTGGTTTGCAAGGGGCCAACTGTGCTTCATAATAGCGGCGTTTTGCGTCTGCGTGCCGCCGCCCCTCCTGGTGTAAAGCCTTTAATCGGGCCGCGCGTGAAAATGCATCCAAAATCGTCTCTGAGAATATTCATTTGGGACTTATGTCCTGCCGATGTATTACACGGTTGTGAAAGACACTGACCGTGTGCTCAACCCAATAAGGCCAACACATGCTGCAAAGATTGTCATCGCTGTATCAGGTTCTGGTTGTCAAACGTCCTTTCATTACGCTTGCCGCACTCTTTCTTCTCGCTGTGGTAGCCGCGGCGGGCTTGCCGAACTTTAAGCTGGATGCTTCCGCTGATTCCCTGACACTGGAACATGACGCATCTATCGATTATCTGCGGGAGATCAGCAAGCGTTATCAGCGTGGTGACTTTCTGGTAGTGACTTTTACGCCCAACGAAGATTTGTTTTCCGATAAGTCACTCAATCTGCTGCAGCAATTAAGTGAAGAATTCGCGCAGATCGAAGGCGTTGCCAGCGTTTATTCCATGATTGACGTCCCCTTGTTGTACAGCCCCATGCGCTCGCTGGCGGAGCAAAAGGAGTCAACCCGGACTTTGTTGACTGAGGGTGTGGATCGCGAGCAGGCCAAGCAGGAATTTCTGACCAGTCCCATCTATCGCGATATGTTGTTAGGTCCGGACGGTAAGACCACCGCACTCCTGCTCAATCTGGATGTTAATAACAAATACATCGAAATGGTGCGTCACCGCGACGCCCTGCGCTGGAAACGAGATACCGAAGGTTTAACAGAAGACGAAAAAACAGAGCTGGAATGGGTCAGTAAAGAATTTCTGGCATACCGCACCGAACAGGCGGTAAAAGATCATCAGCGCGTAGAAACCGTGCGCCAGGTGATGGATAAATATCGTGGTGAAGCGCAGCTGTTTCTGGGCGGCGTGAGCATGGTTACGTCTGACATGATCACCTATATAAAGAATGACCTGGTGGTATTCGGTGTTGCCATCATGCTGTTTATCATCGTCATGCTCGCTTTTATCTTTCGTCAGCTTCGCTACGTTGCGTTGCCGCTGGCTACCTGCCTGATGTCAGTTTTGTTGATGCTTGGCTGGATCAGCTGGATTGATTGGCGACTCACTGTTATCTCCTCCAACTTTGTGGCTTTGCTGTTGATTCTTGCGCTGGCTTTTACGATTTATATCGTCGTGCGTTATCGCGAACTCCATGCCCAGCACCCGGATTGGTCTCAAGCTGACCTAGTATTAAAAACCTCGCGCATGATGGTGGTTCCGTGTTTTTACTCCGCATTGACCACCATGGTGGCATTTATGTCACTCGTCATGAGCGGGATTCGGCCCGTGATTGATTTTGGCTGGATGATGACGATCGGTTTGGTAGTCGCATTCTTTTTATCGTTTTTACTACTGCCAGCAGGCTTGATGATTTTGCCTAAAGGTGAACCCAGGGACCGCGGTGATCAGTCGGCCGCGCTGACGCTGCGCTTCTCGCGTGTTGCCGAGCTACATGGCGGCAAGGTAGTGCTGATTGCGCTTCTCGCTGCTCTGGTGAGCATCTTTGGATTAACGCAGTTGCAGGTGGAAAACCGGTTTATCGATTACTTCCATGAAGACAGTGAAATCCATCAGGGTATGAAGGTTATTGATCAGAATCTGGGCGGCACGGTAACCCTCGACATTATTCTGGATGCGGACCCCGCCTGGCTCGCCAGCACAGAGCAAACGCTGGGAGACGATCCTTTTGCTGACCCCGAAATGGAAGATGACCCCTTCGCCGACGAAGCAGATCCGTTTGCTGATGAAACCGCGGAGCAAACGCCAGAAAGTTATTGGTTTACCTTGAACGGTCTGGATGAAATCAGAAAGCTGCACAATTATCTGGAATCATTGCCGGAGGTCGGGAAAGTCCAATCTTTGGCGATCACCTACCAGCTTGCCCAGGACATCAACGGCGGCCGCCTGAATAATTTTGAATTAAATGTCATGCGCCGCATGTTATCCGAAGACATCACGGATTTGCTGATCCGGCCTTACCTGTCTGACGAACATCAGCAGGCGCGTATTACGCTGCGCGTAAAAGAAACGACACCGAATTTACGCCGCGCGGAACTGGTAGAAAAAATTCGCACCTACGCCATCGAAGAGGTTGGATTCAAACCGGAGCAGGTAAATTTCACCGGAATGCTGGTGTTGTACAACAATATGCTGCAGAGCCTGTTCCATTCACAGATTGCCACCATCGGGGTAGTGTTTGTTGCGATTATGTTGATGATTCTGGTGTTATTCCGGTCACTCAAGATCGCCATTATTTCCATCCTGCCCAATATGCTGGCGGCAAGTGTGGTGCTCGGAGGAATGGGTCTGACGGGTATTCCACTGGACATGATGACCATTACCATCGCAGCGATTACTGTAGGTGTTGGTGTGGATCAGGCGATCCAATATTTCTATCGATTCCGTCAGGAGTTTGCAGAAACCGGCAATTATGTTCAATCGATGCATAACTCCCATGCCTCCATTGGTCGTGCGATGTATTACACCTCAGCCACGATTATTGTCGGCTTTTCGATCCTCGCCTTGTCAGAGTTTATTCCGTCAATTTATTTCGGTTTGTTAACCTCCTTCGCGATGTTTGCGGCGGTGCTAGGGTCGTTAACCCTGCTGCCAAAATTGATTTTGTTGATGAAGCCGCTGGGGCCGGAGCGGCCGGTGTCTGAGGGAAGGTAATGCGAGCGCGTGATAGAAGTTTCGTATAGAAGATTTCGTGATGATTCACCGTTAATAAAAAAGCCCGGCTGTTGCCGCAATGCTGTTCACTTAAGCGGAGCTGCCTTGTGATTAACCGGGTAGCGGG